>CAZZLV010000128.1:0-7259 GCA_964655155.1 uncultured Bdellovibrionales bacterium | reverse complement strand
CATGTTCACGTCCGGAAACGCCAATTCTACCCACTCGATTCCACGAAGAGCCATAATTTACTCTTTCTTGTCAGCCCGTGATCGGGGATGGTGTATTTTTGCTAAAGCAGTGAACGATTTTCACCCAGCTTTGCTGCCTTAAACTGGGAACATAAAGAGACGTTGATAGCCAAGCATTGTTACGTTATCGTCTCCCTGATTATTTTTTCCTCATAGGTTATGGACGCATCACTTGATCCCCTGTACGCGCTTCGTCATTCGCTCGCACACGTGTTGGCTCAATCGGTTCTTGAGCTTCGACCCAACGCCAAGCTGGCCTTCGGCCCACCGATCGACACCGGTTGTTACTACGACTTTGATTTTGATACCCCTCTGACCCCAGAAGACTTTAAGGCGATCGAAAGGGGGATGCGCAAGATCATCGGACAACGCCAGCCCTTTGTTGCTTCAAAGCGCGTCGCTGCCGATGCCGTTGAGTACCTTAAGGGGCGTGGCGAGCAATACAAGGTCGAGTACTGCCTTGAGCTAGCTCAGCGTGGAGAAACAGAGATCGGCTTCTACACAAACGGTTCCTTCGAAGACATGTGCGCTGGCCCACACCTTGAGCACACAGGGCAGATTCCACCTGACTGTTTTACGATCGACTCGCTCGCTGGTGCCTACTGGCGTGGCGATGAAAAGAACAAGCAACTGACCCGGATCTACGTTCTCTGCTTTGCAAATAGAGATGAATTAAAGGGATATGTAGAGAGGCGCGAGTTGGCCAGAGAGCGTGATCACCGCAAACTTGGCAAAGAGCTTGACCTATTCCTAATCTCCGATGTCGTTGGCCCAGGGCTACCACTCTGGACCCCTAACGGCACTGCGATACGCGAGTCCCTTGAAACCTTCGCCAAAGAGCAGGAGGCACACTACGGCTATGTTCGGGTTGCAACTCCACACATCGCCAAAGAGAACCTCTACTACACCTCGGGTCACCTCCCCTACTACAAAGATTCGATGTTTCCGCCGATGGAGTTGAAAGAGGAGTGTGCCTACTACTTAAAGGCGATGAACTGTCCGCACCACCATATTATTTTTGGCCACAGGCCGCGCAGTTACCGCGAGCTACCACTTCGTTTTGCTGAGTACGGCACAGTGTATCGTTATGAGGACTCTGGATCACTGTCTGGCTTATTGCGAGTGCGCTCGATCGCGCAGAACGATGCTCACATCTACTGCACACTCGATCAGGTTAAGAATGAATTGAAGGCCACCTTCAATATGACCCTAGACTACTACCGCAAGTTTAGATTTGAGAACATCAAGGTCCGCTTCTCAACACACGATCCTGCCAACAAAGACAAGTTCGTTGATAATCCCGAGCTTTGGAAATTCTCCGAGCGGATCATAAAGGAGGTAGTCGATGAACTTGGTGTTGATCACATACTTGGCGTAGGTGAGGCTGCATTTTATGGGCCTAAGCTGGATTTTCAGGCCACTACGATGCTTGGTCGAGAGGAGTCTATCAGCACAACTCAGTTAGACTTTGCCCAGCCAATAAATTTCAACCTGACCTACATCGGTGATGACGGAAAAGAGCACCGCCCTTATATAATTCATAGAGCACCCCTTGGTGCTCACGAGCGCTTCGTTGCATTTTTGATCGAACACTTCGGTGGGGCATTTCCTACATGGATGGCCCCGATTCAGGCCCGAATCATACCAGTAAACGCTGAGGTGGAGAGGTATGCCAGGGAAATTGAAGCGGCTCTGCGCGCTAATCTCGTGCGGGTAGAGCTCGACACCTCGGACAACTCTTTTAACAAAAAGATCCGCGAGGCAGTGACTCGCAAGATCCCCAACATGGTGATTATCGGGCACAAGGAAGCAGAGCAAGGTACAATCACCCTCCGGCGCTACTGCACTCAGGAACAGGTGGTTATGAGCAAAGATGACTTTATCGCGCGGATGGAACGCTTAATTCTGCTGAGAGCCATGGATAACTTTGCTGATGAGGCACTACCGTTAGGTTGAAGCCTATTCCGTATTTTTCACGAAGCTCGCTGTGCTTGCCGTGAAAAATGGTCGGAAAGAGGCCATCCATGACCTCTTTCCTCATCGCCCACAGTTTGTGTGAGACCCATAGTGCCCACATAAACTGTAGGCTCCAAATTCCTCCGCTGCGCTTCGGAATATGCAAGTGCTTACTTGCACTCGCTCGCCCGAATTTAGGCGTACTTGTCGCTATGCAGCTCGAACCTCACCCGAATCGCGAGTCACTACGATAAGCGCTCCATCGACGACATCTACGTAGATCCTGCCTCCAACTTGCAGCTCATCTGCGATCAGTGCGCGACCAACGCGGGTCTCAAGCTCACGTTGAATATAACGCTTTAGTGGTCTAGCTCCATAAACTGGATCGTAGCCAGCCTCAGCTATATGCTGCTTGGCCGCCTCAGAAACCTCAATCGTAATTCCACGATCTATTAGACGCTTGGTAACATCTCCAAGAAGGAGCTCAACGATCGAGGTTATCTCGCTCAGCGACAACGGTTTAAACAGGACGATCTCATCGATACGATTTAAGAACTCTGGCCTAAAGTGACCGCGTAACTCGCTCATAACTGAAGTTCTCGCCTGCTCACTGATCTCACCACTCTTAGAGATACCAGCTAAGAGATGCTGCGAACCGATGTTAGATGTCAGGATAATAACCGTATTCTTGAAGTCTACCGTGCGTCCTTGTGAATCAGTCACCCGGCCGTCATCGAGAATTTGCAGCAGTACGTTAAACACATCCTGGTGCGCCTTTTCTATCTCATCAAACAAAATTACACTGTAGGGCTTCCGCCGCACAGCTTCAGTTAGCTGCCCGCCCTCCTCATAACCGATGTATCCTGGAGGAGCTCCGATCAACCGAGTTACAGCGAACTTTTCCATGTACTCGCTCATATCGATACGAATTAAGTTCTGCTCACTATCAAAAAGCACCTCCGCCAGGGTCTTAGCCAGCTCAGTTTTTCCAACACCTGTTGGCCCTAGAAATATGAACGAGCCGATCGGTCGCCGTGGATCCTTAATCCCAGCTCTCGCTCTAATAACAGCGTCGGCAACGTATCTAACCGCCTCCTCTTGTCCAACGACGCGTTGATGGAGGATCTCATCCAACTTGAGGAGCTTAGCCTTCTCACCCTCAACTAACCGGGTTACTGGGATACCTGTCCAGCGCGCGACTATCTCTGCTATCTCACCCTCAGCGACCTCCTCGCGCAACAACCTGCGCGAGCCCTCGCGCTCTATAGCTGCCTGCTCGATTTCTAGCTCCTTTACAAGCTGTGGCATCTTGCCGTGCTTGAGCTCCGCCGCCTGATCCAGATTGTATTGTCTCTCAGCCTTCTCTATCTCGCGGCGAACCTGTTCTATCTGGCCTCGTATCGCCTGAACTTTATGGATGGCATCCTTCTCCTTTTGCCACTGAGAACGCATCGCATCCGCTTGCAAGCGCGCCTCTGACAGTTCATCAGTGAGCGACTTAAGCCGCTCTTGGCTGGCTCGATCTACTTCTTTTTTTAGGGCCGCCTCTTCGATCTCAAGCTGCATAATCCTACGCGTAATCTCATCTAGCTCTGCAGGCATAGAATCGATCTCGGTTCGAATCGTAGCACAGGCCTCATCGACCAGGTCGATCGCCTTATCAGGCAAAAACCTCTCCGATATATAGCGATGTGATAACATTGCTGCTGCCACCAGCGCATTGTCCTGAATACGAACACCGTGGTGCACCTCAAAGCGCTCCTTAACCCCACGCAAGATTGATACGGTGTCTTCAACGCTCGGCTGATCAACCATAACAGGCTGAAAACGTCGTTCAAGCGCAGCATCCTTCTCTAGATGCTGCCGATACTCATCGAGAGTCGTCGCTCCTATGCAGTGCAGCTCACCACGCGCCAACATCGGCTTAAGCATGTTTCCTGCATCCATTGCACCTTCGCTTTTTCCAGCTCCGACTATTGTATGCAGCTCATCTACAAATAGAATAATTCGACCCTCAGAGTTCTTTACTTCCTGGAGCACCGCCTTTAAACGCTCTTCAAACTCTCCACGATACTTTGCACCAGCGATTAGAGACCCCATATCAAGAGAAAAGATGGTTTTATCGCGTAACCCATCGGGCACATCACCTCTGACGATGCGCTGAGCTAGCCCCTCAACGATCGCCGTTTTCCCAACACCGGGCTCGCCGATCAGGACAGGATTGTTCTTTGTCTTACGCGATAGAATCCGGATAACACGACGTATCTCGCCGTCGCGTCCGATAACTGGATCAAGCTTGCCTTTACTGGCCTCTTGAACTAGGTCTCTTCCGTATCGATCAAGCGCCTCGTACGTGGCTTCAGGATTTGCGCTCTGTACCCTTTGATTTCCGCGTACAACCGTCAGAGCTGCCAGGAACTTGTCGCGCGTTAGATTCAGCGATCGGCAGATAGTTCCTAATGGACTCTTGGTGTCACCATCAAGAGCAGCAAGAAACAGGTGCTCTACCGAAACGTACTCATCCTTCAAACGTTTCGCCTCCTCTTCTGCTTTTATTAGCACCTGACCCAAACGATTAGTAAGAAATACCTTACCCGGTTCGATACCTGGGCCCGATACTTTAGGACGCTTATCCAGCTCGCGCTCTACCTGCGAAGAAAAGCTATCAAGAGGAACCTCCATTTTGGCAAAAAGCCTTGGAATTAATCCTGCATTCTGCTGCACCAAACTGAGCATTAGATGCTCAACATCTACCTCTGTATTACCCCGACGAACAGCTTGCGCCTGAGCATCTTGTAAAGCTTCCTGAGATTTCTGAGTGAATTTTTGTAAGTCCATCGTTTTCTTTCCGGCAGTTTTTCCGATAATTCAGCTTCTACTATAATCCTGTATTCGCCTGTTACCCGTCTGATATTAGAACTTTGCGGGCTTTATAGTGATTTACACAAGTCCTTGCCGGTAAAACTGGCACGGCTTTTGACGTAAATCACTATAGCCTGTTGTTTTGATTCGCGTCGGCGAATCAATAGCGTTTTACAAAAGCAGCTATATCACTAATGACTTTTAAAAACGCTACACCTTTCGCCTATTGATCTATTTAATCACTGGTTAGGCGTTTATCGAGTGTTTTCAAAAAAAAAGATAACTTTCCAGCGAACTTTTAAACCTAAAAAAGAGCAGTTAAGGTGGACTAAAATGGTGCAGGTGGTGAAAAGAACGCTGGATTTTGAAATTTTCGGAGGCGCAACCCTGGCACCGTCAGGGTTGCGACTCCGAAAAGTTCAAAATACTTCGTGCTTTTAGCCATCTGCACCATTTTCGTTCTCCTTAACTGCCGAATTTAGGATAATGGTTCTTGGAAAACGCTATCGACTCGCGGATGCAGTCAAAACAACCACCTATCGTGATTTACGGCAAAAGCCTCGCCAGTTTTACTGGCACGGACTCTTGCAAATCACTACAGTCGAGCGCAACTAATCCGCATTTTTCACGCAGTTCGCTGCGCTCACCGTGAAAAATGCTCGGAAAAAGGCCAGCTATGGCTTTTTTCCTCATCGCCTTCTGTTTGTGTGGGACCCATAGTGCCCACACACACTGTAGGCTCCAAATTCCTCCGCTGCGCTTCGGAATTTGCAAGTGCTTCCTTGCACTTGCTCGCCTGAATCTTGCACTTTCGTGCAATATTCGAGCTAAGAACGCGGATTAAAGTGCGATAAAGCCGCTAAATCTTCAAAACCTTTACGCTCCTCTGCGGATAACGAAGCCGGCACAACTATCTTCAATTCTGCTAGCGCATCACCTCGTACGCCCTTAGCACGAGTGAATCCTCGTCCTCGAACACGGAGTTTTGCACCACTCTGTGCTCCAGGAGGAACTGAGAGTTTAATAGTGCCATCAGGCAAAGCCAGCTCTACCTTGGCACCAAGAGCAGCCTCCCACGGTGTAATCGGCAGCTTTACGACAAGATCGCTTCCCGAAGCCGCGTATCGCGGATGTTCTGCTAAGGCGATCTTAAGATAGAGATCCCCCTCTCCTTGTTTGCCTGGCAGACGGATCGTTGCGCCATCACTAGTCCCAATTGGAATCTTTACCTGCAGAGTTCGCTGATGCCCGGTGGGATCATGTACCTGAATCGATTTAGTCGCACCTTGAAACGCATCCTCAAAGCTAATCGTTAACCGTGCTTCGCGAGGCTGTCGTGCTGCCCGTGCAAAGCCTGCACTTGTTGCACCGCCAAAGGGCCCAGCACTGCCGAAACCGGCCCCGCTGAAAGCGCCAGAGCCAGCGCCTCGAGAACCTGTATTGCCAAAGATCGCATCGAAGAAATCACTAAAGCCGGTAAAACCACCCCCACCCTCCCCGAAATTAAACTGGAAGCCCCCACCATTGGCCTCCCAGCCTGGAGGCGGCCTAAAGTCCTGTCCTGCCTTCCAATTTGCACCAAGCGCATCATAGCGTTTGCGCTTTTCTGGATCACTTAAAACCTCATTAGCTTCATTAATCTCTTTAAACCGATCCTCTGCCTCTTTGGACTTATTAATATCGGGGTGAAACTTACGTGCCAGTTTGCGGTAGGCCTTCTGAATCTCTTCCGCCGAAGCCTTACGAGCAACGCCTAATGTTTGGTAGTAATCTTTAAATTGCACTTTTAAAAAACTCCGCTGCGCTTCCAGACGATAGCAGCAGCAAGCTATTTCGTGAACACAAAATCCGTGCTGGCTTCTATCTCACTGACTGTTGTCACTCACCATATTAGCGTCACAATCGGCTCCTCAGCAACGAATGCACTTTGGTTAGATGCATCCTGAAGTTGGTAGGCGACTACCCCTGCCTTCGCCTGCGCTGACGTGCCTGCTCTGCTGCCTCAAGCGCCTCGCGGGCCTCCGGGGAATTCATCTTGCGTAGGGTATACGCTGCTGAACTTGCGACTCCCACATTGGCATCGTACATCAGGGCTGCGATCCGTTGAACAGAAAATTTGGACTGCTGGGGACACTGAGCTAGCGTATGCAGCGAGCGATTCTTTTCACGTGGATCAGGGCTGTAGAGCCCACGTACGGCAAGCGGCACCTCTGCCTCATGGCAGCATCCAGAGAGGACGCTGACTAACACCGCCAGATATACTAAATGAATTCGAGATTCAGATATCGTCCCGCTCATACCCCCTTTTTCGGCAAGCGTGGAGAATACTTTATAAAACAGGGCAATAATCCTAAATTTGGCAGTTAAGGAGGATGAGAATT
>CAZZLV010000127.1:0-7260 GCA_964655155.1 uncultured Bdellovibrionales bacterium | reverse complement strand
ATAATGCCCACACAAACTGTAGGCTCCAAATTACCCGCCTCATCCTTCTACAACTACCCCCAGCAACCCCAGCTTCAGGCAAGTCTTATTTTAGCGCTAACTACCCGTTTTTTCTTGATGTTCTTGTGTGATATCCCCTTGAACTCGCACCCTCTCTGTCCTATCCTTCGGGGATGGAAGATCAAGGCAACTCAAACCCGGTTTCTAGTTCTATCAACCCGATTACGATCGAGTCCGAGATGCGGCAATCGTACCTCGATTACGCCATGAGCGTAATAGTTGGCCGCGCCCTTCCCGATGTGCGCGATGGCCTAAAGCCAGTACAACGTCGCGTTCTCTACGCCATGCTCAACGAGGGCTTAGTATCAAACCGCAAACACAGCAAGTGCGCGGGAGTTGTAGGTGAAGTGCTCAAACGCTACCACCCGCACGGAGATATGCCGGTGTATGAGGCGCTTGTGAGGCTCGCTCAACCTTGGAACCTGCGTTACACGCTAATCGACGGCCAAGGTAACTTCGGCTCGATCGACGGCGATCCACCGGCGGCATACCGTTACACCGAGTGTCGGATGACCGAGCTCGCTGAAAAACTCCTAGAGGATATCGACAAGGAGACGGTTGACTTCACTCCCAACTTCGACGACTCAACCCAAGAGCCTATCGTTCTCCCCTCAGTAATTCCGAATCTCCTAGTCAACGGAGCCAACGGTATCGCGGTTGGTATGGCCACTCACATTCCGCCTCACAATTTGGGCGAGGTGATAAGCGGCGCGTTAGCACTAATTGAGAACCCAAATATCTCTCTCAACGAGCTATTGCAGCTCATCCCTGGCCCAGACTTTCCAACTGGCGGCACAATCTACGGCCGTGGCCCAATTATTAGCGCCTACTCGAATGGTCGCGGAATTATTCAGGTGCGAGCAAAGACTAATTTTGAGAAGCTCAAAACTAAGAGCCGCGAAGCCGATATCATCGTTGTTACCGAGATCCCTTACCAACTTAACAAGGCGCGGCTAATTGAAAAGATAGCCGAGCTCGTCAACGACAAGCAGATTGAAGGCATCTCAAAGCTGCGTGATGAGAGCGACCGATCAGGGATGCGTATCGTTATAGAATTAAAACGCGACGCCACACCTGATGTTGTGCTTAATCAACTTTACAAGCTGACTCCGATGCAATCGAGCTTCGGTATCGTCAACTTAGCGATCGTTGATGGCAAGCCGATGGTCTGCTCGTTGATCGATCTCCTCTCACATTTCTTAAGCCATCGCCGCGATGTAGTTACCCGACGCACAGAGTTTGAGCTAAAGAAAGCCAAAGAGCGCATGCACCTTTTAGAGGGCTTTAAGATAGCTCTTCTAAATCTCGACGAGGTAATTAGGCTAATTCGCGCAGCGAGCACCCCAAAAGATGCCAAGGATCAGTTAATTGAACGCTTCAGCCTATCAAGCACACAATCTCAGGCGATCCTAGACCTACGGCTCCAGAAGCTTACTGGGATGGAGCGCCTCGCTATTGAGCAGGAGTACGAGGAGCTTGCAAACCGCATCAAGGAGCTCCTAAGCATACTCGCTGATTCCAAGAAAGTTGATGCGATTATCTCAGCAGAACTCACCGAGGTTCGTGAAAAATACGCCGACCCGCGCCGGACAGAGATCATTGATGACGGCGCAGAGATCGATATGCGCGACCTAATTGAAGACGAAGAGATGGTAGTCACGGTAAGCCACAACGGCTACATCAAGCGCACATCAGTCTCGGAGTATCGCGAGCAACGTCGCGGGGGCAAGGGAATCATTGGAGCTGCTTCGGATGATGGTGATTTTGTAGAGAACCTATTTGTCTGCTCAACCCTTGCAGACCTATTGGTCTTTACCAGCCTTGGACGGCTGTACTGGCTTAAAGTATACGAGATACCTGAGTCCGCTCGCACATCGCGAGGTCGCGCTCTAGTGAACCTGCTAGAAATGAAAGAGGATGAAAAGCTCTGCGCAATCCTGCCGATTCGTGAGTGGACCGAGGGTAGTCACGTCGTTATTGCAACCAGGGGCGGCGTAATCAAGAAGACGGCCCTCGAAGAGTTCTCGCGATCCCGTCGTAGCGGAATTATGGCGTGCGCTCTAGACGAAGGTGACGCAGTGATCAGTGCCGCAATCACTCGCGCGGGAGATGATATCCTTCTAGCAACTCGGGACGGAATGGCGATCCGCTTCCCAGAAGATCAGGTGCGTCCGATGGGTCGTGCGGCACGCGGAGTGACCGGCATTCGATTTGAAGGCGATGACAAAGTTGTTGGCCTTGCAGTGATCCCACGCATAAATACTGAAGCAGCGCCAAAAAACGAGGAGCTAACACTCCTTACCGTATGCGAGAACGGCTTTGGAAAACGCACCTTGGTTTCCGAGTATCGCACTCAGAATCGTGGTGGCAAGGGGCTAATCGATATTCAAACTGAGGGACGAAACGGGCCAGTTGTTGAGGCTCTCGCCGTAACGAGCGAAAGCGGACTGATGCTGATTACATCAGGTGGCAAGATCATACGCACCAGCGCTCAGGATGTTTCTGTTATCGGGCGCAACACGCGCGGAGTAACGCTAATCGATCTTGAAGCTGATGAGAAGGTGCTAGCAGTGTCGCCTGTACTGGTTGAGTCAAACAGTAACGGAGCTGTAGTAGAAGAGACCCCCTCCACGGACGATACAAACGGAAATCCGACGCCTGAGCAGTAATCCTATGACCCACCCTGTCACCGGAAAGCCAACCGATATCGCAGTTGTTGGTCTCGGTGCGTGGGGTTCAGCGCTCGCGCTCTACTGCGCTCGCCTGGGCCATTCAGTTACCGGTTGGCACCGCGATCAGAATCACGTTGCTGAGATACGTGCACGTGGCGAGATCGCGATAGCGCAGGATTGTCGTGCCCCGATCTCAGATACCCTAAGGATAACCAGCGACATCTCCGAAGTTTGCTCCAAGAAAATGGTGCTTGTGGCTCTCCCTGCCTCGGCTTGGTCAGAAGTTCTACCAACGCTCAAATCACACGGGCTAAAGCCAGAAACTATCATGGTGAGCGCCAGCAAAGGTATTGAAAAGAGCACTCAACAAACCCCACTTACCTGGGCTCACCGAGTGTTGAGTATACCTCGCTCTGCGTTATGCGTGATCTCTGGGCCGAGCTTTGCGCGCGACCTAGCCGCCGGAACTCCCCTTAGCCTTGTGGCAGCATCAAGCGACCTAACTACGGCCACCACCGTTGCGACATCATTAAGTAGCCAATCGGTTCGGGTATACCTCTCAACAGATCCGCTCGGAGTTGAGCTAGGAGGGATTTTAAAGAATATTATCGCAATAGCTGTGGGTGTCTCGGACTCCCTTGGATACGGCCCATCAACCAGGGCTGCGCTAATTACTCGCGGACTGGCCGAAATGACTCGAATCGCTGTGGCACTTGGCGCTCAGCAGCAGACTTTATCAGGGCTTTCGGGGCTGGGAGATCTGGTTATGACATCAACTGACGACCAGAGCCGCAATCGTATAGTTGGGCTACGACTAGGCAAGGGTGAAAAGCTCCCTGAGATCCTCAGCAACCTAGGCTCTACTGCTGAGGGGGTTCTAAGTGCGCCACTTATTGATGGCATTGCGCGCGCTGCCGCAATCGACGCACCGATAACAACCCTGGTGGTCAAGGTGCTATGCGGCGAGATAGCCCCTCAGGATCTCGCCAATACCCTTATGTCACGGCCACTAAAGGGTGAGTTCTAAGATTGAGCGAGCGACAGTAAGCCGCTAGTCATTACGGCACATTTTTGTCACTCTGCACGCAATTTTTGCACACCTTAGACCTAAAAACGGCAGTTGCGGGTCTGAGAATGGCGCATCTGAATAAAATCACTTTGCCTCTTGAATTTTCGGTGCTGACCCTGACGGTGCCGCGGTTCAAGCTTCCGAAAATTAAAAATACTTTGTTCTTTTAGCCAGCTACACCATTTTAATCCTCCTTAACTAACATTTTTAGCTTGAATTCTTGAGTGGTTGTTGCTCGCTGGTCTCTCGTCGAAGCCGAAATCGTCTGCGTTATTGAGCACTTGGTACGTAAATTGCAGCGCAAATTACCGATATTAAGAAACCTGAATGTGGGAAAGGACTGCGGCTGAATTGAACCTAAATTCGGCAGTTAAGGAGAACGAAAATGGTGCAGGTGGCTAAAAGCACCAAGGATTTTGAACTTTTCTTAAGGCGCAAACCTGGCACCGTCAGGGTGAGCACCGAAAATTGAAAAGTTGCAGTGATTTTAGCCAGATGCGCCGTTTTTGGGCCCGCAGCTGCCGAATTTAGGTTTATAGCCAGCAAACGTTCTTAGAGCTACTGGGGTGCTCGCCGGGTTGTAAGGTTTGATTGGGTTTTGGGGGTGTGACGATGGCCAAGGAATGGAACAGCGAGGATGGATTCTCGATTATTGAGCTAGTTGTTGTGGGGGCCATCTTCGGTATCCTGGCACTTATAGCTATACCGCAGTACTCCATGTATCGAGAGCGCTCATACAAAACTGCCGCCGCAAACGACCTACGCAACGTTGCCCTGGCTCAAGAAACGTACTTTGCCCAGAACGCCCGATACCTTGCGATATCAAACTGCTCTAAAGTTGATCCACTCTCACAGTGCACAATCGCTGGACTGCCCGGGATCTCAAACCTCTCAAAAGGGGTCAACATAAAGATTGAGACCTCGGCCGCAGGTTTCAAAGGCGAGGCTCGTCACGCCAACAGCTCGCTCGTCTGCCGCTGGGATAGCACTCAGGGTGGAATGCTTGGTTGTAGCAAAGAAGCTTAGTCCGTATTTTTCACGAAGCGCCGCCGTAAAAAATGCTCGGAAAAATGGCACCCATGGCCTTTACGCTTCGGAGTTTGCAAGTGCTTCCTTGCACTTGCTCAGGGCATCGTAGTTCTTCCGCTAGCTACTTATAGCGTTTTTGAAAAGTCCGTAGCGATATAGCGGCTTTTGGAAAACGCTATCGATTCGCGGACGCGAATCAAAACAACAACCTATAATCCTAAATTCGGCAGTTAAGGAGTACGAAAATGGTGCAGGTGGCTAAAAGCACACAGGATTTTGAACTTTTCGTCAGGCGCAACCCTGGCACCGTCAGGGTGAGCACCGAAAATTCAAAAGCCGCAGTGATTTTAGCCAGATGCGCCGTTTTCGGGCCCGCAACTGCCGAATTTAGGATCCTTGGTCAATAAACCCATTGTATCAAGACTCGCATAACCATAGACTCTGAAGCATTCCTATAGTCCGGGCCCCTGAATGAAAAAAACTTTTAAAGAGACCCTTCTATTTGCTCTTACTCTTGTAGCGATCGCCCATTCCTCTGGCTGCTCGCTAATCTTCGATGGTAGCAAATCAAAGAAACCTGCTGAATCGACTACCAGTGCGATCTCGGCAGCACCTGTTATTGAGAAGAAGGAAGCAGGGATTGAAGTGACATGGGAAGTACCTAGCGATCCTGTAGATGGATTTTTAATCCGCTACGGAGAAGTACGTACAGATCTATCAAAGGAAGTGACCATATTGCGTTCCGAGCTGCGTGAAGAGCGCGATGCACAGTACGGCCCAGTTTATCGATATATCCTGCGAGATATCCCAGAATCTGGGCGGGTCTACGTTGCTGTTGCGGCGTTTAAGGGTGAGGTTATCTCTAACTTCAGCGACGCTATAGCTGAAGCTACACCGCTCTCTAAAGCTCCATCTCTCTAAAGCTCCATAGTGCAACAATCCGCAAGTCGGCAGTTACTAAATTTTAACCGGCATAAGGAGGGTAAAAATAGTGCAGGTGGCTAAAAGCACCGAGGATTTTGAACTTTTCTTAAGGCGCAACCCTGGCACCGTCAGGGCAGGGCGAACACCGAAAATTCACAAGACAAAGTGATTTTAGTCATCTGCGCCATTTTCAGACCCGCAAATGCCGAATTTAGGTTAATATAACTAGAAAATTACTTTCAAATCCATGCGATGACAGATAGGACAACAGCAACAGAGGTGAATTACAGCTTTTTAGCGTTTCCTAAGTTAGAAGCTCCGTATACCTCGAGCTTTTTAAGAGAGCAGAGAATACCTCCATCACAAGCTATGAGGTTGTTGTCAATAATTGGCCAAGGTCAAAACAAACCCTCTAATTCAACTCAAATTAGTGAATTAGCGAGCGGCATATGGAGGATCGAGTCGGGGCGACCCGGCCCTGTGGTCAGTATTATAGGTGGCGTTCATGGAAATGAGGATTGTGGAGTTGATGCGGTTCTGGAGATATTTGAAAGTTTTGTTAATCGAGGGCAAAAATTAGAAAGAGGGAGTCTTATTCTAACAATTGCAAACGAGCACGCCTTTGCCGATGATGTGCGCCAATTAGCGCACAACATGAACCGCCAGTTTGGGATAGCTCGCGGCGGGGTTCAGAGCCCATTAAACTCTGAATACGAAGTTACGCGAGCAAGTGAGGTTGCCAGATGTGCAATTGACCAAGCCGACCTGATTATAGATCTGCACTCCACTAGTGTGGCCGCACCACCTTTTTGTATCTTAGAGGATCGTTCAGGCGCAGGTCTTGAAACCACAATTTTACAAGCAGTGCAGAGCTCTAGGTCGGTGGTATTTTCTAATGCTGACCTAGTTGCGCGCCTTAAAGGAACAACGCTCCAGTACGCACGATGCCAGAGTAACTACAGAGATATTAGCGCGATAACGATAGAATGTGGTCAGCACAAGGCCCAAGAAACAAACCTTTTTGCCAAACAAGCTGTTTGGCGATCGCTAGCTGCCTTGGGATTAAGCGCTAAAAACGACCCCGCTGCAGAACAAGCAGTTGAACAGAAGCTCTATAGAGTTTTTTATGTAGAAGTAAAATTAGACGCGGATACTTTTGCTTTTGCCAAAAATTTTGAAGGCTTCCAAGTTCTACAAAATGGCGAAACGATTGGAACAAGAGATAGTAGTAATATCATAGCTCCCAAGGATTGCGTGATCCTATTCCCAACTATACCAGAAAATGAAGTTGCAGGAGCAGAGCTGTTTTTTCTAGCTGAGCTAATATCCTGAGCTTAGACGGCAACTGATCCGTATTTTTCACGGCGAGCGCAGCAAGCTTCGTGAAAAATACGGGATAGGCTCTTAGTGGAATCGAGTTGGTAGAATTGGCGTTTCCGGACGTGAGCATGCTCGAGCAAGTAAACGTGAACGTACCCGAAGAAGTGTGGTCACACGCCCTGAAGG
>CAZZLV010000126.1:0-7285 GCA_964655155.1 uncultured Bdellovibrionales bacterium | reverse complement strand
ATTTTAGCCAGATGCGCCGTTTTCGGTCCCGCAACTGCCGAATTTAGGTTTATATAGCGTTTTTCAAGAGTCCGTAGCGATATAGCGGCTTTTGGAAAACGCTATCGATTCGCGGAAGCGAATCAAAACAAAAACCTACAGTAATTTACAGTAAAAGCCTTGCCAGTTTTACTAGTTCGGACTTTTGCAGATCAGTATAGCACTCCGATTTACTTTTTCGCCCTTTCCTTGAGAACCTCGCTAACCTCAGCCAGCGACACTCCTTTAGCTTCCCACAAGACCATAAGGTGGAAGAGGAGGTCAGCTGACTCGTTCAATAACCGATCTAGGTTATTGTTCTTGGCCTCAATTACGACTTCGATACCCTCCTCTCCTACCTTTTGAGCTATCTTGTCGATACCAGCCTCAAAGAGAGACGCTGTGTATGAGGCTTTAGAGTCAGACTCCTTACGCTCCCGAATCACCTTTTCGAGTTTGCTCAGGATAGATAGGGTTGGTGCGTAGCTATCCGCGAAACAACTATCTGTACCCTCATGGCAGGTTGGCCCACTCGGCTCGACTTGAACCAAGATCGCGTCTCGGTCGCAATCAACACTCAGGCCAACGAGCTTGATAAAATTCCCCGAGCTCTCGCCTTTTGTCCACAGCTCCTGACGAGAGCGGCTAAAGAAGGTCACCAGCCCCTTTTCCTTGGTGAGTTTAAACGCTCTTTCATCCATGTACCCCAACATCAAGACCGCGCCGGTCGTGAAGTCCTGCACCACCGCGGGAAGGAGCCCACCGCACTTTGAAAAATCAGGCTCTCGTCTCATCGTCGCACCTCTACTCCATTAACAGTAAGATAATCCTTCACCGCTGGGATACTTACCAAGCCCTCGTGGAAGATTCCGGCCGCCAACGCCGCGTCCGCCCTCGCAATCTTAAACACATCAAGGAAATGCTGTGGTTCACCCGCTCCTCCCGAAGCGATAACCGGCACAGATACAGATTCACTAACCTCGCAGGTAATCCTCAAAGCGAAACCGCCCCTAACGCCATCGTGATCAATCGACGTCAGCAGGATCTCTCCAGCACCTCTGGCCACAACCTCGCGAGCCCAGTCGCGAGTGGCGATCCCCGCTCGTTTTTTTCCGGCTTGAATAAAAACCTCATCCACTCCATTCACCACCTTTGTGTCGATGGCGGCGACTACACACTGACTGCCAAAGCGTCCCGCGAGTCGATCGATAAGATCCTGGTTTCTAACAGCGGCCGAATTAAGAGAGATTTTATCAGCCCCTGAGTCGAGCAGCCTAGATACATCGTCCACAGTACGGATCCCCCCACCCACTGTAAATGGGATAGATAGCGCTAGCGCCACTCGTTTAACTACCTCAACAGTTGTGGCCCGTTCCTCATCGGTCGCTGAGATATCGAGAAAGACCAGCTCATCAGCGCCGGCCGCGCTGTATCGACTCGCCAACTCAACAGGGTCACCCACATCACGTAGGTCTAGGAACCTCGTTCCCTTTACCGTCCGACCAGCTTTGATGTCCAGGCACGGAATGATCCTCTTAGCTACCATACGAATTCACACACCTCATTAATATTGAGAGATCCAGAGTACAGCGCCTTGCCTACGATAATCTCCCCTACCCCGGTCGCGGCAACAGCTCTCACATCAGCGGCAGAACACACTCCACCACTAGCGATTATCGACAGACTAGGATAATCACGCTTTAATGAGCGATATAGTTCCACCGACGCTCCCTCAAGGGTTCCGTCTTTAGAGATATCGGTCGACATAACTCGCGTGAGCCCGCTTCCCTCAAAACGCTTAATAACGGTCGCAATCGTAAGTTCGCTTCCTTTGAGCCACCCCTTGATCCGAACCTCTCCGTTCAATACGTCTAAACCAACGATGATGGCGTCAGATCCGAACTGTTTGATCCAAGATATCACATTATCCGGAGCTAGAACCGCCGCCGAGCCAACCACCATGTGCTGGGCGCCGCTCTTAAGCGCTAGCGATACGTCGTCAGCTGTGCGTATACCTCCACTAAAATCGATCTGAAGCGATGTAGCGTCCCGTATCTTTCGCACTACCTCAAGCTGCCTCGGAGATCCGGCTCTGGCACCATCTAGATCAACTACGTGGAGCCTAGAAAACCCAACCTCTGCGAATCCGCGCGCGACCGACACCGGATCAGCTCCGACTACCTCTTCGCGTCCGAAATCACCCTGATGAAGTCGAACACACCGACCTGCGATCAGGTCGATCGCAGGAACTATTTTACACGTTCTCATCCTCTCCACTCCATGAAGTTCTGTAGAAGCCGCTCACCGGCATATGCGCTCCTTTCGGGATGAAACTGCACCCCCACAAAATTTAGTCGAGCGATCGCCGCGGAGAAATCCTCGCCGTAAGAGCACTCAGCGATCGTATCCACACTCAGGTCTACGCGGTAGCTATGTACAAAATAAAAGAAGCTACCCTCCGGAATGCCTTCAAATACCGGGTGCTCAAGACCTCCAACCCTACTCCACCCTATGTGAGGGATCTTTTCGGAAACCGCAAACCGCTTAACCCTCCCCGAGAGTATTCCCAAACAATCAGAATCTCCCTCTTCTGAGCTTTCACACAAAAGCTGCATTCCGAGACATATCCCCAACACAGGCTGGGTAAGCTCTCGAATCACGGCGCCAAGACCGGTATCTTGGAGGAACCTCATAGCCGTCCGCGCCTCACCGACACCGGGAAAGATTACGCGGTCAGCCGCCGCAATCTCGCGCGGACTATCCGTCACAGTATACGAGGTGCCGATCCGTTCTAGGGCATTTACCACAGACCTGACGTTACCTGCGTTGTATCGCACCACAGCGACACTCATATAACTCCTTTAGTGCTTGGCACCCCTTGATCGGGCACCCTCCCAACAGCGGTGCGTAAGGCGCGACCGACACACTTAAAGATAGCTTCGGCTTTGTGGTGCTCATTCTCACCCTCGACTGAGATGTGGAGTGCGCACCGCAACGATTCAGCGAGCGATTTGAAGAAGTGCTTAAACATCTCCGTCGGCACATCACCAATCATCTCTCGATTAAACGTCGCGTTCCACTTAATCTCTGAACGACCCGAGATGTCGACCGCGACCTGCGCGAGCGCTTCATCCATCGGGAGCGTGAAGCCAAACCGTCCGATACTTGACCTATCTTTTAGAGCCCGGCTTATGGTCTCTCCAAGCACAATCCCCACATCCTCAATAAGGTGGTGCTCATCAACATAGAGATCCGCTGTGGCGTTAATTATCAGATTAAATCCCGCGTGCGCTCCGAGGAGATTGAGCATGTGGTCAAAGAATCCCAACCCTGTTGAAATCGAGCACTCACCATTACCTAAAAGCCCCAGCTTACAAGCTATCGAGGTCTCCTTCGTGGTGCGAGTGTACTCAGCGTAACGTGTCCGTGCGTATACAAACGCCTCGATATCCTTCCATGAGGATGTCGTCAGTTCCGCACCCGCCTTAGACACGGTGGATAGCAGTATCGCTTTGCATCCCAGATTTTTAGCTAAGTGAAGATCCGTCTCCCGATCGCCGATTACGAAGGAGCCTTCAAGGTCATACTCGCCCGTCATATACCTGTTGAGCATCCCGGTACCCGGTTTACGAGTTGGGAGGTTATCCTCAGGAAAGGAGCGATCGATCAAGATGTCAGCGAAGACGACACCCTCGTTTCTAAGGATCATTAGCATGGCGTTTTGCGCCGGCCAAAACTCAGACTCAGGAAACGAAGGGGTTCCTAGCCCATCCTGATTCGACACCATAACCAACTCAAACTCCTTGAGTTGAGCAATCGACGCGAGCGAGGTAATCGCGTAGGGAATGAACTCAAGCTTTTCGAGTGAATCAACCTGCTTGGTTATCGGCGGCTCAACTATGAGCGTTCCGTCACGGTCAATAAATAGTAATCTCTTTTTCATCGAACCTCCCGCAAAACTTCAAGCATCGCGCTATTCTCCTCGGGTGTACCGATAGTCACGCGCAGACACCCCTGACAATTTATCTCCTTGGATCTATCGCGAACGATTATTCCCCGCTTTTGAAGGTGCTCAAAATAACGCCCAGAATCAACAACCTTAATCAGGAGAAAGTTAGCCTGGGATGGAAACACATCCTCAACTCCCCTGATTTCGAGCAATTGCTTTGAAACTCGATCACGTTCAGTGACGATCAGGCGAACCTCCTCTCTGACCCGATCAGGCTCGGCGATTCGTTCAAGGGCATACCTCTGGCTCAACTCGCTGATGTTGTAGGGAAGTTTAAGTTTATTCATCGATTCAATAATCTGGCGCGTGGCGAACGCCATTCCAAGACGGACTCCCGCCATGCCCCACGCCTTGGAGAAGGTCTGCAGCACAACGACTCGATCATACCTGTCCAGGAGGGTGATTGCGCTCTGCTCCTGAGCAAAATCGATGTAGGCTTCATCAACAACAACGATCCCATCAAAGATATCCAGGACAGTGGTAATCTCCTGTAAGCGATACTGTCGTCCCGTTGGATTGTTCGGAGAACAGAGAAACAAGAGTCTGCTCCCGCGCGCATTGGCGTCCTTGAGCGCCACGAGATCGAGCGAAAAGTCAGCTTTGAGGGGCGCGTCAAAGACCTCTACCGCATTGTTCGCTGCGGCTACCTTGTACATACCGTAAGTTGGTGACGTTATCGTTATCCCACCTCGTGAGGTATCAAAGATACGAACAAGGAGATCGATCGCTTCATCGCTACCATTTCCGAGAAATATCCGCTCAAGTACGACCCCTTTGAGCTTAGCGATCCGCTCCTTGAGAACCCTCTGGTGTGGATCCGGATATCGACTCGCAGATGAACCGAAAGGATTCTCATTAGCATCGAGGTAAACCGATGCTTTACCGGTAAACTCATCACGAGCAGTTGAATATGGCACGAGCGCCTGAATATGCCGTTTGATAAATCGATTAACCACAGAGCACCTTCTCTCTCATGAGCACCGCTTGCGCGTGAGCCTCAAGCCCTTCCGCGCGCGCCATACAAGCTACGGCCTGCGTGAGCGAAAGCAATCCGATCTCATTTACACTCTGGAAAGTTATTTTTCGTACGAACGTATCGACCGATACACCCGAGAAAGACCTCGCCGCTCTATTTGTTGGTAAGACATGATTAGTACCTGAGGCGTAATCACCCAGAGCCTCAGCCGCCATATATCCTAAAAATACTGAGCCCGCATTTGTGATAGAACTCACATAACGCTCCGGATCCCGGAGCGACAAGATCAAGTGTTCAGGAGCATACTCATTGGAGAACTCAACAGCTTCCTCAAGCGTTGGCACAACGACACCATAACTCTCCTCCAAGGCTTGCGCAGCTATATTTCCTCGAGGAATAAGTTTAACTTGCCGACGAACTTCAGCCTGCACTCGTGAGATAACGACCTCCTGGGTGGCGACCACAACAACCTGGCTATCGGAACCGTGTTCAGCCTGCGCGAGTAGATCCGCCGCGACTAACCGCGGATCCGCTCCGTCATCCGCTATAACGAGAACCTCCGAGGGGCCGGCCGGCATCTCGATTGCGACCCCTTGAGCTGCAACCTGAAGCTTCGCCTCCGTTACATAGGAGTTGCCAGGGCCACAGATCTTGTCGACCTCTGGAATAGTTTGAGTACCATATGCTAGCGCTCCGATCGCCTGCGCTCCACCAACTAGGTAGATCTGATCGATTCCCAAGAGGGATGCAACACAGGCGATTGACGGGCTAAGAGCCCCCTCTGGCCCACCGGGCGTACACAGCACTATCTCCTTCACACCAGCGACAAGTGCTGGAACACCTAGCATGATTAAGGTCGAAAAGAGCTGCGCCGTTCCTCCCGGAATGTAGATTCCAACCCGTTCTATCGGCACCGAGCGCCTGAAACAGCTCACTCCGGGCACCGTCTCAACTGCGGGCTCCTCAACTTTTTGTGCGCGGTGAAAAGCCGTGATGTTTGCGATGGCTTGTTTGATCGCTTGGACGAGTCGAGCGTCGACCGTTCGTGCAAGCGCGTCTCGGGCTTGCTGGTTCACTCTTAACGATGTCGGAATCCCGCCATCAAAACGGAGCGAAAACTCTCGAACCGCTTCATCTCCCCTCGTTCGAACGGCATTCAGGATCTCTTCGACAACAGCTCGAACCTCCGGACGTTTTTCAGTCGGTCGGGCGCACAGTGACCTCCACTCACCCCGTTGTGGATTTATGTAGATTCTCATTCGATCACCTTTTCAATCGGTAACACTAAAATACCTTGAGCACCTGCGACCTTGAGCTTCTCAACTATTCCCCAGAACTCATCCTCGGCGACAACCGTATGCAACGAGCTCCAACCCGGAGTGGTAAGCGGCAAGACGCTTGGGCTTTTGAGACCCGGAAGGAGCTTCACAATCTCAGGGATCGCCTCGGTTGGCGTGTTGAGTGTGATGTACTTGGTATTTCTCGCCCGTAGCACTGCATTAATGCGGAAGAGAAATCGTTCAAGGATGCCACTCTTCTCCTGAGACAGGGTTGGACTAGCGACGAGTACCGCCTGTGACTGAAGAACGGTTTCAACCTCCATAAGCCCGTTGCTTATCAGGGTACTACCCGAGCTAACCAGGTCACATATCGCATCCCCAAGTCCGATCGTCGGCGCGATCTCAACTGATCCACTGATCTCGGTAATCTCGGCGCCTACTCCGCGCGAAGCGAGGAAGCTCTTAAGGATGTTGGGATATGACGTGGCGATACGCAGGCCGAGCAGCGATTCAATTCCACTGTATAAGAAGCCCTTCGGCACCGCTATCGAGAGTCGACACCGCCCAAATCCAAGCTCTCGAATAACCTGCGCCTCTACCTCTTTCTCTCGCACGATGTTGAGTCCAACGATGGCGGCGTCGACCACCCCGTCTGCCACGTATTCGGGGATGTCATCGTCGCGTAGAAACAGGAGCTCAACTGGGAAATTATAGGCTGCGGAGCGAAGCTGTGCGCCTACCTGCTCAACCTCGATCCCACTTTCGGCGATGAGCTTGCGAGATGCGTCTGTAAGACGCCCGGATTTCTGAATAGCGATACGTAGCAGGGACATACTACTCCTGGAGTAAGGACAAGAAACAAACAGCAGATTTTGGGAAAGAAACGGAAATTACGGCGCTAGGCGCCGTGATGATGATGCAGAGAATGGCAGAGGGAGATTGATCTCATAACTCTTTACATCTCACAGAACAGATCGCAAATCAAGCCCAGGATTGAGAGGC
>CAZZLV010000125.1:0-7328 GCA_964655155.1 uncultured Bdellovibrionales bacterium | reverse complement strand
AGAGTTATTAAGCCTAACGCCCCGGTCTTTTTTGGGCTCAAGTAAACCTAACTCTGAGTCGAAGAACTTTATACCGGCAAAAGATCGCCTGTATTCGGCGGTGCGGTGTACCTGCTCAAAGCCGGATACGAGAGTCTCGTTGCTGTTGGTGCCGATATAGAGAAAGTGGTCAAGGATGATAACCTCTGCGAAGTTTTACCTTCGCTCTTAAGGAAGAGATAACACCATGAATGAGCAACATGTCGAACGCAACAAGCTGCCAGTACTAGTTATTGATGACATTCGATCAGCGCGCGCGGTGCTAAATGACATGCTCAAGGAGCTAGGATTTGAGAGCACAGTTGAAGCGCGGGATGGAGTAGAAGCGCTCGCCACGCTTAAAAGTACCGAGGTGCAACTGATTCTGTGCGACTTTCTAATGGAAGGGATGAACGGTGTTGAGTTCCTTGAGGAGCTCAAAAAGACCTGCACCAACAACCCACCCCCTGTTATCTTTGTTAGCGCCCTAGGGGACGTAGCGAGTGTTGAGGTGGCACTAAAGCTAGGCGCCGCAGACTACCTGGTAAAACCAGTTAGCTTCGGTAAATTCCGCCGAAAAATAGAGAATTCGCTCAGCAGTCGTGCCACGTAGTGTTTTTTCCGTCGCTACTTGGTAGGCACAAGACTGTACTCACACTGTTATAACGAGGGATTTTTTTCGCAACTGCATAGCTCGAGCAGATTTTAGCCACTCATTGCGCAGCAATTGAGCGCCTGAATGATCTGGCACTTGAGGCTCTAACTGTAACCGGCAAGAACTTGAATCCAGATTTTCTTGCTCGTATTTGGTATGCACCAAGCGGAAGCTCACTAAAGGAGAATGAACCATCACTACTCGTGGTTGTACTGCGTGCAACAACGCCCGAGCCTCGAGCTGTAATCGTCACCGTAGCATCAACGATCCCACTGGAGCCATTTCGGACATATCCCATCACTCGAGGAAGCGCGGTCTTTGAGCGCGCTGCCACCACCGCCGCTTGGGCATCGATCATCGCCGCGGTGATCACATAGCTTTGCAAACTAGAGAGTGGCCTAACTGCGGTCAGAAGCACCGACCGCACCTGCAACATCGAGAGTGCTGGGTTTGCAGACGCAATAAGCGCTGCCACACCAGATACGAGGGGACTCGCCATCGATGTACCACTCAAGGTCCTGTACTGATACCCCAGACTTTGCAAAGCAGTGCTCCAGATCTGCGATCCTGGTGCTGCTATGTGTACTGTGCCTACGCCATAATTTGAGTACCCCGCTAAATTACCGGCTGCATCTGTTGCCGCTACAGAGACCACATTTTCAAGCGCAAGATTAGCCGGATAAAGCGGATTAGCGTCGTTATTAGAACTTTCATTGCCTGCCGCCGCTATAACCAGGATATCGTGGTTTAGCGCGCGTTCTACTGCACGGAACATCACCCGCGAGTACGTACCCCCGCCAAGCGAGAGGTTAATGGCTACTATCGGCGCGCCCCTCGTTTTCAGAGTCGTCACATAATCGATCGCCTTGGCGATCCCCGAGGTGTATCCTGACC
Source organism: uncultured Bdellovibrionales bacterium (assembly GCA_964655155.1). GTDB lineage: Bacteria > Bdellovibrionota_C > UBA2361 > UBA2361 > OMII01 > OMII01. The sequence continues at coordinate 5,761 of CAZZLV010000125.1, read as the reverse complement.
CCTGATTATCGAGCGCTTTAACGACTACGATTCGAGAGCCCCAAGCCGCTCCGGCTACGCCGATTGAGTTATTACCCTCGGCGGCGATGATTCCTGCTACATGCGTTCCGTGGCCGTTGTCATCTTGAGGCGAACCATCCTTGTTGACTAAATCACAGCCGTGCAGATCGTCAACGCAGCCATTATTATCATCATCTCGCTTATTGCCACGGATCTCGTTAGGATTCCTCCAGAGGTTTGGAATTAAGTCTGCGTGGCCAAGATCTGCTCCGGTATCGATCACGGCTACGATCGCTTGCTTAGATCCCGTGGTTATGTCCCATGCTTCCTGGACCCTACTGCCGAACTCTCCATTGAGGGCATACTGCTGAGAGTAAACAGCATCGTTAGTTGCAAAAAAAGCGCGGACAGGACTATCGAGCTCAATTGAGGCAACATCACTACGAGCAGAGATCTTTGCTACATCTTCTAAACGTAGTCGCAACACCGCAGAGTTATCGTGAGGGATCCGATCGATCTCCTGAAGGGCGAGGTCTCCGAGACTAGCTACCTTACTATCAAGGGTATCAAGCAGCACTGACGATTGTAGAGAGACCGCCTTAAAGCGCCTATCTTTAACCCCTGAGCTAGTATGCTGCTGCTTAAAGCGGACAACATAGCGTGGCTCCTGCCCTTCGGTGACACCGACACTTAGCAGCGCTATTAGTACAAGACAGCTACTCCAAGTTATACGCACTGAATCCCCCTATAACACCAAGCCTAGCATCCTTAGGCTCTAGTAGACTCCGACGCACGCGCTTCACGACGAGCTCTAAGGATCTCAAAAACACCAGGAAGTATTGATATAATTATAATAGCCAGAATCACGAGTTTAAAGTTTTTTTGCACCGTTTCAGTACCACCAAACATATAACCGCCGTAGGTGAAAAACCCAACCCAAGCGATAGCGCCGGTCACGTTGTAAAAAGCGAACCTAGAATATGACATCGTGCCCACACCAGCCAAAAACGGCGCAAATGTGCGCACAATCGGCACGAAGCGAGCCAGCACGATCGTCTTGGAACCGTACTTTTCAAAGTATCGCTGTGTTCGCGCCAAATATTCGGGCTTAAAGACCTTTGAATTCTTGCGCTCAAAAACAGCTGGGCCCATGCGACGGCCAATCGAGTAGTTAACTGCATCACCGATAATGGCTGCAGCAAGCAAGAGCAACGCTAGCAAATGCACGTTAAAAGCCCCCTGACTCGCTAATGCGCCGGCGGCAAAGAGCAGTGAATCTCCTGGCAGAAAAGGGGTTACTACTAATCCTGTCTCACAAAATACGATTAGAAACAGGATCGCGTATGCCCATGAGCCGTAGTCATTTGCTAGCTGTGTTAGATGTTTGTCAATGTGCAGGATGAAATCAAATAGTGAATAGAGAAAACTCATATTCGTGTAAACTCCAAATAAAAGCCGTGAGGTGCGGTAGTGGACTACTTACCTGGCAACAAGGATATTTTTGTTGAGCGCTATCACTTGTACAGCGTTAGAGTTACTAAAGCACCTTGGGCTCAATTTGAAAAGTTGCTGTTTTAGCCCTAATTCGGCTCTTAAGGCGTACGGAAATAGAGCAGATGCGCTATTTGCAGACCCGCAACTGCCGAATTTAGGTTTAGCCCGAATATTGCACTAACCCGTATTTTTCACGGCGCGCGCAGCGAGCTTCGTGAAAAATACGGATTAACTTAGACAGCTGCTCGGTTTGCACTAACTCCCGGTATCTGAGGAGCCTTTATAGCACTGCGCTGCTCAAGCCCTTGGACGATCAGCGTCTGGCCCTTTTTTTTGGCCCAATCAATCGCCGAAACGCCCTCACCGTCGGTCATCGAGATGTCAGCACCTAATTCAACTAACTCAAAGGCAGTCTCTGCATGACCGTTTTTTGCGGCAGCAATCAGCGCTGTAGTTCCGTTAGGGCTCTGTCCGTTTACCTCAACACCCTCTGAAGCGAGCCTACGTACGGTATCGGTGTCACCAGCTGCTGCTGCGCGCATAAACACGGCCCAGAAAGCGCTCTCAACTGCTCCACCACTCTGTAAAGGCTTGGTCGGCTTATCAGAGTCTAAGCTCACCTGAACCCGCATACTCATACTGTCTGCCTCGCTCCTCTTAATTCCAAACATCTCCTGAATATTTCGGTCTGATTCGGCCTCGGCCCAACGCTTTGCACTCCATCCATCGAAGTTTTGAGCATCTGGGTCGGCTCCTAGTTCAAGTAGCGCTTTTATCATCTTACGGTCGCGCCGCACCGTCGCTGCAAAGATAGCAGTATTACCGTTGCTATGAGGAAGATTTATCTCAGCCCCCGCATCAACCAGCGTCTTAACCACTCCAACATGACCCTTCTCAGAGGCCTCAAGTATAGGACTCGCACCAAATCGATTCCGGCGGTTAGCTTTTGCTCCTGCCGCCAAAAGTAGACGTACGACATCTTCCTGGCCACGTGCAGCAGCCAACATCAGCGCCGTAGTGCCATACTTAAGCTCGCAATCTATATCGAACCCTTGTTCAATCAGAGCTTGCACACCTGCGGCATCTCCTGCACGAGCGGCAGTAATTAGCTTCTTCTGGTCTTCTGAATAAGTCATTCCCATAACTATCACCTTGAGCTAATCAACGGATTCCCACGGGAGACTGGGGCCGTCCGCTGCTTCTAGATAGATCCTACTGGAAGCGCTTTCACACCGCTGCCGATCGGACCCATCCTATCGATTAAGATTCATCCCTGAGGAAATAGTCGTCATTTATTTTTATTTCCTGAGCGAAAAACTTTAATTCGGCAGTCAAGGAGGATGAAAATGGCGCAGATGGCTAAAACTACAAAGTATTTTGAATCTAACCTCAGCAGTTGCGCGGCTGAAAACGTCGCATGCGCGCTACCCGGTGGCACACAGACATTCTTGGTTGCTAGATAATAGCCTGTAATTGCTCGTGAATTACGCCGTTTGAAGCGATCAAGTAGTGAAAATCTAGCCGGCCTGTTCCATAACGAACCGGCAGCCCCATCTCTGTGGTTACTACGCCCCCAGCAGCTCTAATAATCGCCGCTGGAGCTGCTATATCCCACTCTCTGTGGGTGCTCATACGTATTATCGCCCCGTCAAGCTCACCCTGAGCTACCTTTAAAAGTGCCAGACCGGAATCCATCATCGGCGCTGCTAGCTCAGGCTTGCGACACTCAAAATTTCTGATATACACCCGACGATCCGCAAGGTTTTGAGCGCATGAAACTGCTAGAGCCACTCCGTTACACAATGCAGCCGTCCCCACCTGAGCTGTTACAAAAAGCTGCCGCGCCGGAAAGTACATAATCCCGTATACCGGCACAAAATCGACACAAAGCGCCACCAGCACTGAAAAGTCATCATCTCCGCGCACAAAAGAACGTGTGCCGTCGAGTGGATCGATAACCCAGGTACGCTTTGATCGCTGCAGCTCTTCCGGAGTAAAAGGAGATTCCTCCGATAAAATAGCATCGCGCGGAAAGAGTCGGCCGATGGCGCTTGTCAGGAGCTGATTGGAACGCAGATCCGCCTCGGTAACAACGGAACCATCTGCTTTCTGTGCAGACTCTAGCTGTCTAGAAGCGCCTAAACCGCCCGGCCAGAGAGCGAGCAGCTCATCCCCTGCTCCTCTAACTGCTGCGCATAGCTCTCTGTTTTGCTCAAGGGTGATCATAGTAATCGATTAACATAATCATGCTCTGTCACAGCAATTTTCCTAGAAACGGCACTAAAGGAGGATAAAAATAATGCAGCTGGCTAAAGCACGAGGCTTTTTGAACTTTATTTTGCTCTTTTCGGGGGCCTGAACCCTGGCACCGTCAGGGTGAGCACTCAAAAATTCAAAAGAGAAAGTGATTTTAGCCAGATGCGTCGTTTTCGGGCCCGCAACTGCCGAATTTAGGATTATAGCAAGGTGACGGAATTGCTCTACGCAATTCTGTCACTTTCTGTATACTACTTTAACTATCCTAAAAATGGCAGTTAAGGTGGACTAAAATGATGCAGCTGGTTAAACCTAAATTAAGCAGTTGCAGGTCTGAAAGTGGCGCATAAAACTAAAATCACTCTGTCTTTTGAATTTTTGAGTGCTCAGCCTGACGGTGCCAGGGTTCAAGCCTATAGAAAAGAGCGAAATACTCGGTGCTTTTAGCCATCTGCACTATATTCATCCTCCTTAACTGCCGGATTTAGTTTAAAAGAAGGTTGGGCTTTGAACTTTACGGCACCGCAACCCTGGCACCGCTAGGGTAAGAGACAAAAATTCGGAAGCCGAACTTATTTTAGCCAGCTGCGTCAATTTAGGAGCCGCAGCTGCTCTTTGTAGGATTATGACTGCAAAATTTAAACGCGCCCTGCATATCTTTCGTCGCGATCTTCGACTCGATGACAATACGGCTCTTAACGCAGCCCTCTGTTCAGCTAAAGAGGTTGTCACCTGCTTTATATTTAACGACCAACAGGTAGCTCCGCATCCCTATCGATCAGTAAACGGCCTCGCTTTTATGATCGAGAGCCTTGAAGAGTTAGCTGCCGAGATTGAAAGCGCCGGAGGTAGCCTGCTTGTACTCCGCGGCGCACACCACGAGGTAGTCGAACGCCTTGTTCGTGAGCTAGATATCGATGCTGTATTTTTTAACATGGACTACTCGCCATTTAGCCGTAGTCGTGACGCTGCTATCTTTGATACATGCAAAAATCTTCGTCTTCATTGCGCGCACTACTCTGATGCCTTACTGGTTGAGCCTTCTGAATTTAGCAAGGACGATGGCAAGCCATACACGGTATACACGCCGTTTTTTAAAAAGGCAGCTAAGCTAGTGGTAGCAAAACCCTCTAGTCGGGCTGCTGGGAGATTAATAAGTCCGGATTATAAGGGCCCTCAGGTAGCGCCGCGTGATTTCTGGCCAGCCACTAGTGCTACTCAACGGATCAGTTTCGGCGGTCGCAGTAATGCTGTATCTATACTAGATACGTTGGGCAACTTCACCAAGTACGAGGATGAACGCAATCTGCCTGCGCTGCGTGGCACGACGTTGTTGGCTCCACACAATAAATTCGGTACCGTATCGATCCGTGAGGTTTACCACACCGTTGCCGACACTCTAGGGGCAAATCACACTCTGATACGCGAGCTCTACTGGCGCGATTTTTTTACCCACATCGCGTGGCACTTTCCGCGAGTCTTTGGTCATGCATTCCATAAGCAGTATGACGCAATCAACTGGAACGATAACAACCAGCTCTTTAGCGCTTGGTGTGAGGGTCGCACAGGGTTTCCGATCGTTGATGCGGGTATGCGCGAACTGGTGGCAACTGGATTTATGCACAACCGTGTGCGGATGATCGCAGCCTCGTTCTTAGTAAAGGATCTCCATATCTCGTGGCAACGTGGCGAACAATTCTTTGCTAGACATCTGACTGATTACGACCCGGCGGTCAACAACGGTAGTTGGCAGTGGGCGGCATCAACCGGGTGCGATGCTCAGCCATACTTCCGCATCTTTAATCCCTGGCTACAGCAGAAACGATTCGACCCTGATTGTACCTACATTAAGAGGTGGATTCCTGAACTAAAGCAGCTAACTCCCAAGTACATTCATACGCTCTATGAAGATGACCTGGCCCGTTCTATAGACTATCCATGCCCGATAGTCGAACACTCAGTGCAGAAGATATATGCTGAAGAGATGTTTCGTGAATGTGGGAAGGGTTAG
>CAZZLV010000124.1:0-7343 GCA_964655155.1 uncultured Bdellovibrionales bacterium | reverse complement strand
CGTCAGGGTGAGCACCGAAAATTCAAAAGCCGCAGTTATTTTAGCCAGATGCGCCATTTTGGGGCCCGCAACTGCTCTCTTTAGGATTATAGTAACAAACTCAGCCTGTGCCGATAGAGAAAATCGATCTGCTCACCAGCATTGACAGCTAATGCGCTGAGTCTCCCCACATTCTAACTTCTGGTTCAAGACGCACTCCATAGCTATTCGCCGCACGCTCGATACACTCGTTGATTAAAGCGACAACATCGGTCGCACTCGCTGTTTTCTCGGGATTCACGATCCAATTCGCGTGCAAATCAGATACCTGCGCTCCGCCCCTTCGCAACCCTTTACACCCTGCTATTTCTAAAACCATCCCCGCTGGCAGATCCGGTGCTGGGTTTTTAAACACAGAACCGGCCGATGGCAGTGAGAGCGGCTGCGTTCTGCGTCGATGCGCTAGGTTGTCAGCGCACGCCAGGGCTATCCTGTTGCGATCCCCAGGCACTAATCGAAGCTCGACCAAGGTTACAACTGCTCCCTGAGGCAATCCTGATGAACGATACCCCCACGGCAATTCGTTTCGCGACCACTCGCACACCTGAGCATCCGGTAGGATGGCACGTATTCTGACGATCCTCTGCGCCATCTCTCCACCATGAGCTCCTGCATTCATATAAGCCGCTCCGCCGATTGATGCCGGTATCCCCGCAGCAAATTCAAGGCCGGAGAACCCCTCCCCGGATACCCTGCGCGAAGCGGCCATCAACGAAACTGATCCACCAAGTTGATATAAGCCGCTACCGATCTCCTGAATTGTACGAAATCCAGCACCTAGCTTAATCACCCAAGTATTCAGCCCACTATCTGACACTAAAAGGTTGCTGCCAAAGCCCACAACAGCTACCGGTTGCTTCTCTTGTGCTAGCAGTGCTAGGACAAGTTGCAGCTCATGCTCTGTCTCCACCGTCACTACGGCACGAAGAGCACCACCAATTGAAAAGGTAGTCATGTTAGCTGCTGAAACCGCTTCAGAAACTCTGCCGGCTACGAGTTCTGCAACCCGCGGGATCAGAGACGGATTAAAGCTTTCTGTGGACGTCTCCGTCGAGTATGTACATTTATCGGCCACCAGCTAACACCCTCAATTCTGCCGCTCCATCTGGCGCATGAACACCGGTTTTTGCGCCAGCTTCTGACGACTGCAGCGCCGCTAGCACATCAGCAGGGAGAGCACCAATTGGCCCAGCACCTAAGCACAGGACAACATCACCGGGCTGCGCAACACCCTTGAGCAATGCTGGTATATCTTCAAGACTCGCACAGAACTCTTTGTGAGTATGTACAGTCTCTGTTAGCAGCAAATCTCCAGAAACCCCTACAATCGGCTCTTCACTCGCTGCATACACCTCGGTCATAATCAGGTAGTCAGCGTCGCTAAAAGACTGCTTCAGCTCGTTCCAACACAGCTGCGTTCGTGTATATCGATGCGGTTGAAATACCACCACCACTCGTCTTAAAGAGCTGCCGAAACACTCGCGAATCGCCTTAAGTGTGGCGCGTATTTCAGTTGGATGATGCCCATAATCATTCATCACCGTAATGTCGTTAGTTACTCCAACCACTTCAAGGCGACGCTTTACACCCTGGAATGCAGCCAGAGCCGACTTAATCACATCAACTGATATACCGAATTCAAGACCTACTGCAATCGCTCCGAGAGAGTTTTGAACGAGATGTCTACCGAACATCGACAAGACAAAACGCCCCAAATGCGCGCCTCGATACACAACGGAGAACTCCATCCCCGTACGCTTAGGCACAACATCGACCGCTATCAGGTCGGCATCTGCCGCGAAACCATAGGTTAGAACTCTACGGGTCGTCTGCCGAGCGATCTGTCGAATTACAGGGTCATCAATGCACAGAATAGCTAACCCGTAAAAAGGAACGGAATCGACAAAACGACGGAACGACTCCTCAAGATCGCGACGGGACCGATAGGCATTCATATGCTCATCATCGATGTTGGTAACTATCGCCACCGTTGGCTTGAGCAGTAGAAAGCTACGATCACTCTCATCGGTTTCCGCCACTAAGTACTCTCCCTGTCCAAGCCGTCCACCGGTGCCAAGAGTTTTAACTTGCCCTCCGATCACCACCGTTGGATCAAGAGCTCCAGCATCAAGGATCGTTGCTGTCATACTGGTTGTAGTAGTCTTTCCGTGAGAGCCAGCCACCCCCACACCAAATTTAAGCCGCATTAACTCAGCAAGCACCTCTGCACGTCGAACTACTGGAAGCTTTCGACGCTTCGCCTCACGGATCTCAGGATTAGTCATTCCAACGGCTGAGGAATACACCACTAGTGATGCGCTTGGTGGCACATTCGAAGCTGAGTGTCCGATCTGAATAGCTGCGCCTAACTGCTCAAGTCGCGCACAGATCTCACTTTTTTTAATATCCGAACCAGAGACCTTAAATCCAGACGCAAGCAGGATCTCCGCCAACCCCGACATTCCGGAACCACCAATACCTATAAAATGAAAGTGTAAACGCGGATTATACATAACAAAATGGCCGTTTTTAGTCGCTAAGCACAAAAAACTTTAAAACCTAAATTCGGCAGTTAAGGCGGATGAAATGGTGCAGAGGGCTAAAAGCACGAACTATTTTGAACTTTTCTTAAGGCGCAACCCTGGCACCGTCAGGGTGAGCACCGAAAATTCAAAAGACAAAGTGATTTTAGTCAGATGCGCCATTTTCAGACCCGCAGCTGCCGAATTTAGGTTAAAATTAACGCTCAGAACTGCTGAGCGTCTACAGCAGAGCTAATCTACCCCCTTTTTTGAAGCAATCAAAGCGATTACTATAGCGATTTACAAAACTTGTCAGCAAGACTGACGCTGATTCTGCTATAAATCAATTAGACTATCGCCATGCTCTCAATCCCTACACCCGCCGCAGATGCTCCTGCACACGAGCGTTATCACTTTAAACCCCTACGAGGCTCAAGTCACTGGTGGGCACTCAATCAGCTGCGCGGAGATGTAACTGGCAAGAGCATCCTCGATATCGGTGCAGGTGGCGGCGGTATCGGTCGCGCGATTCATCCGGAGAATCCTGATAATTTAGTGGCCGTTGAGATCGACACCCGCTCGCACGATGTTCTTAAAGAGTGGTATAGTATGGTGGTTCCCGATATAGCGCCTGTTGCTGACCGGCGCTTTGATTGGATTGTGTTGCTCGATGTGCTAGAGCACCTGCCCAAACCGTTCGCCTATCTGCAAGGTCTACGTAACCTCATGAAGCCAGGCGGAAAGATTCTGATCTCGGTGCCAAACGTGGCCCACTGGAGCGTCCGTTTTCCGCTGTTTTTTTGGGGGAGTTTCGAATACCAAGCACTCGGTATCATGGATGGATCGCATCTGCATTTTTTTTCTAGAAAGGGTTTCTTACGCTTGTGCAAGAGCCTACCGAACACGACGATCTCTGAGCTATCAGCGAGTATCGAACCTTTCGAGTTAGCATTACCAAGCTACCTCTCAGACAACTCACTTTACAAAGCTCTACTACCCTTGCGGCACCATACAGCGTGTCTACTACCAGGCCTTATGGCCTATCAACATCTGGCCATAATACAGGCGACTGATTGAGGACAAAGATGCTTAGCCAGCGTTAATTAGCTCAATATAGGCCAATAATACTGCGCTTCTTTCCATCGTGCAGGGTCCCCCCAGCCCAAGCGCTTCCCTCTTCCATCTTGATCGATTAGACTGCGGTGCGACGCGTGTTAGGGATACTCTCGTGAATGTGAACTTCGCCGAAATCGCTGTTGTGTGTGTTGTTGCGCTGATCTTATTCGGGCCCGAGCAACTGCCGCAGATCGCGCGGCAGATTGGAAAGGTTGCTGCAGACCTACGCAAGGTTACTAACTCTGTAAAAAGGGAGTGGTACAATGCAGTTTATCCACCTGCGGCTGAAATTAGACGTGACCTGGATGTGGGGGGGCAGGCATTACGATCGCTCAAAGCTGAGGTTTTGGCACCAGCGCCAGGTACGCAGTGTGTGTCGAAAGAAGCACCAAGAGATACACAAGCTTCTCAGAGCTCATCCGAGGGGTCTGAGCGATGAAAGCTGATATCGATGATCCCCATAAGCATACTATGGGCATCATGGAGCACCTAAGTGAGTTACGTAAACGCTTGGTCTACTGCTCTCTTATTGTCACGCTTGGAGCGCTCGCCGCCTACTATTTTTCGGGTGATGTATTTGGCTTTATTAGCCGGCCGTATATTGAAGGATTCGGTGCAGCTCCCTTAATTGGCACATCGCCCGCTGAGGCCTGGCTGCTCAAAGTGAAGGTCGCTGTATTTTGCGGCACTCTGATTACTTCTCCGATTCTATTTTACCAGTTTTGGGCTTTTATAGCCCCCGGCCTATATGAGCGAGAGCGTCGTTGGATCATACCTTGCGTTGTGGCCAGCTCCCTACTTTTTCTTGGTGGTGCGGCGTTCTGTTACTTTACAGTGCTGCCTATGACTCTATCATTTTTTCGTGAGGAGTTTGCTTCAATCGGGGTGACTCCAACTATTAAGATCGGCGAGCACGTATCGATGACACTCATTACCATGATGGGCTGCGGAGCGGTCTTTGAGATGCCACTGCTAACTTTTGTCCTGGCACGCAGCGGAGCTATTGATCACCTATTCCTGTTACGCTGGTACCGCCAAGCGATTCTACTCATTTTCATCATCTCGGCGATTATTACCCCGCCAGATGTATTTTCTCAGATCCTGCTCTCTTTACCGCTTGGAGCGTTGTATGCGATCAGTATCTTGATAGCTTTTTTTGCCGCACCGCGAATGGCGCTTTCGCAGCAGCTCGAAGCCGGTAGCAGTTAGAAAATCGCCGACTGCTGAGTAGCGATCTAGTAACTACTCAGCAAATGTAGCAACTGTAGCGTTAGCCCCTATCATGGTGCGGCTTCGCGCAAGCTTTGTGGGTTGAAAAATAGCAACACTTTAGCACTTTGCCGAGACCACAATACAAAACTGCAGCCCCGCAGGGGCCTGGCTAGTCCGTATTTTTCACGAAGCTCGCTGCGTTTGCCGTGAAAAATGGTCGGGGAAAGGCCATCCATGGCCTTTTCCCTCATCGCGTACTGTTTGTGTGGGACCCATAGTGCCCACACAAACTACTGTAGGCTCCAATTTTGGCAGTTGCGGGTCTGAAAATAGCGGTTTTATAGCGTTTTGCAAAAGTCCTTAGCGATATAGCCGCTCTTGGAAAACGCTATCGATTCGCGGATGCGAATCAAAACAACAACCTATAGTGAGTTACGGCAAAAGCCGTGCCAGTTTTACTGGCACGGACTTTTGCAAATTACTATCAAGCTGACAGCCGATACCAGCTCGCGCCAATCAGCTACAGACCAAAGACTCTAAAAATACTGATTTTGCTTAGACGATGTTTTATTGACCGCAGTATTTGAAGCGCTTATCCTTTTATTATGGGTAGTAGCGTTAGGTAGCAGCGGGCAAAATCCCTCCCCACGTACTTAGCTTCCCCTTTTGTCTGCTGAACTAAATGCAAATACCCAAATCTGGGGCACCTACTTGGAAACAGGTAGGTGCCGTTTTTTTTCATCTCCAGCGGCGACTACTTTTATTCTAAAACGTTCTTCAAAAGAGTAATCACTATCGGTTGTTTTTTTTGATTCACCTCCGCGAATCGATAGCGTTTTCCAGAAGCCGTTATCTCGCTAAGGGTCTTTGAAAAACGCTATATGTGTGCTCAGCTGATGGCGTTTAGCCCATCAATATGCTTCACTTGTGCATACGCTGACTCTGCTGGCTTATATTGTTTAATAACTGGTTGTAAGATGAAAGCTCGAGTTGTATCGATTACCACATCAGATCTAGCTATGCGTTTGCAAGCATCGCTTCATGGTCAACCAGATCTCGCTATTACCGGTGTCTGTCCCGTTCTATCTCCAACAGTTGGCCACCTTACTTTCATTAAGGGAAAGTCCCCCACAGCAATATGGCGCTCGCTTATTAAACTTCCTGAGGTTGCAGTATTGGTTGAGCCTGGCGTTGTACCAGACGCAGAGATGCTAGGATCTCTGCGCTGTGTTATCTTGGTGGTGGCGAATGCACACAGGGCTTTTGTAGACGCCGTTGATCTGTTCTATGAGCCTGAGTCCGTCTCAACCGGAATTGATCCAACCGCTCGGATCGATATAACTGCTACAGTTGAGCAAGGGGTATCAATCGGCGCATTCTGCTGCGTAGCACCTGGTGCGCAGATCGCATCTGGGGCGATCCTGCATAATTCAGTGACGGTCGGTCGGGACGTTTTAATCGGAGCGCGCACGATCCTTCATAGCGGTGTAGTTATTCGTGAAGGATGCCGAATTGGTAGCGATTGCATTATTCACAACAACACAGTCATCGGAGCAGATGGATTTGGCTATATTCCTGACTCAACGATGAGGATCCGCAAAGTTCCTCAGGTTGGTATAGTTGTCATTGGCGACCACGTTGAAATCGGTGCCAATACATCGATTGATCGTGCTACAGTTGGTATGACCTCAATCGGGTCACACACCAAGATCGATAATCAGGTTCAGATCGGCCACAACGTAATCATCGGCAGACAGTGCTTGATCTGCGCTCAGGTAGGCATAGCCGGTAGCGCTGTGCTTGGAGATGGCGTGATTCTTGGTGGTGGTACCGGAGTAGCCGATCACGTCCAAGTAGCCTCAAGAGTAAGAGTAGGTGGACACGCAGGCGTGACATCAGACATTGTTGAACCGGGAGATTACCTTGGGATGCCAGCAACGAAAGCCGGAGTATATAGGCGCCAGCAAGCCGCTCTCAAAAAGCTTGCGCGCCTCAAACACAGCAGTGAGTAAACACCCCGGGAATGCTTGTTTTGAGTGGGGCAAGTCTGGTGTCTGGTAGGTGGCGCTGTTGTGGCTGCATCCTCCACTGGCACACTCAAGATTTTTCCTTATAGCGTTTTTCAAAAGTCAGTAGCGATATAGCGGCTTTTGGAAAACGCTATCGATTTGCGGACGCGAATCAAAACAACAACCTATAGTGATTTACGGCAAAAGCCTTGCCAGTTTTACTGGCACGGACTTTTGCAGGTCACTATAGGCGTAAGCATGGATGCAGCAAGTAAATTTTCCGCTGAGTATCTTATCATCCTCAATTCGGCAGTTAAGGAGTATGAAAATGGTGCATATGGCTAAAAGCACGATGTATTTTGAACTTTTCCTAAGGCGCAACCCTGGCATTGTCAGGGTGAGCACCGAAAATTCAAAAGCCGCAGTGATTTTAGCCAGATGCGCC
>CAZZLV010000123.1:0-7564 GCA_964655155.1 uncultured Bdellovibrionales bacterium | reverse complement strand
CCAAGGATTTTGAACTTTTCGGAGGCTTGAACCCTGGCACCGTCAGGGTGAGCACTCAAAAATTCAAAATACAAAGTGATTTTGGGCAGATGCGCCATTTTCTGCTCCGCAACTGCCGAAGTTAGGATTATATTCGGAGAAGATTATGAAAAGCGATAAGCAGCTACAGCAAGATGTGATGGACGATCTGCGCTGGGATCCAAGCCTAGATGCATCCAAGATGGGGGTCGCAGTTACAAACGGAGTGGTCACATTGACCGGATCAGTTCCGAGCTATTTTCAGAAGCAGAATACAGAACGAGTTGCGAAGCGAGTAGCTGGCGTCAGAGCGGTTGCAAACGATATAGAAGTGCGTCTTCCAAATACAACAGAGCGCAACGATTCTGATATAGCTCAAGCTGTGTTAAATGCCCTTAAGTGGGATACCTCGGTGCCAGAGGAGAGTGTTGATATCTCAGTGTCAAAAGGCTGGGTGACTCTTGATGGAAGCGTTGATTGGAACTACCAACGCGAAGCATGTGAGAAGTCAGTGGAGAAGCTCGTTGGAGTTAAAGGAGTAACCAACCGCATCTCAGTGGCGCCACATGCCAAATCGAAGGATGTAAAGAGTGAGATCAAAGCAGCTCTACACCGGTATGCTGAACTCGAATCAAGGAATATTGAGGTTGATGCAGCAGACAGTACGATTACGTTGCGTGGTCAGGTGCGTTCATGGGCTGAGAGAAAAGAAGCTGAAACGGCCGCATGGATGGCACCTGGCGTAACCCAGGTTAAGAACGAAATAATTGTTTCTGTATAAGTAATAGCGTTCTTCAAAGGCCGCGATTTTGTCAGGGATTTTTGGAGAACGCTAAAACTATAGTGATCTGCAAAAGTCCGTGCCAGTAAAACTGGCAAGGCTTTTGCCATAAATCACTATCGGTTGTTGTTTTGATTTGCGTCCGCGAATCTAAAGAGTCTTCTGAAAGCCGTTATACCCCTGCGAACCATTTGAAAACGCCATAGATACGCTGGCTATTCAAGCTCTTCTAAAACTGCTCCAACCCGCACCGTTGATGACGGAGGCGTATCTGTATCAAAGAGTAGTGCACTGCCGATGACCCACCCACGGATGCCCCCAGTTGTTTTTATGCGATACCACTCGCCTGAACGGTAATCTATTCGTACCTCTGCATTCTGGGGTATCTTAATAAGCGTTGAATCGAGGCGATGTGGCCCAGTCTTGAGCCAAGTCGAGGGGTTTTGAATCGTCGCCAACTCATCTGATGTCAGGAGCGCCGGACGAATAACCTCAGATGATTTGTAATTGCGGATCGGAACGGTTTGACGGCGGCCACCACTCTCTTTATGTTTTGTCTCCAAGTCCGCGCGGTCAATACGATAAAATGAACCTAACCTGTTGGCTGTAGTGCCATCGGGAGCTTCCTCAACAGTTCTTGTGCGGATACGACTAGTTGCTACTAACGGAGGAGGTTCGATCTTTACCTTTGGTGGCGGTTCAAGTGCTGGATGGTGCGCTAAATCTTTTAGCGGTATCGGTTGCTGCTGGTCTGACTGAATACTCACTACGCGGGGGTCCTGCTCTGTGTCGGGGGATTCCTGAACCTTGGACTCCGGGGCTTTTATCTCCAGAACTCGCCCCTGGACATTTGTAGTTTCAGCTGCTCTTTTTAAATCTAGTGATTTTGATTCCAGTGATTCTTTGCTTGGATCAACGACTTTTTGGGAGGGATTAGCAACTTTTTCAGCCGCGTTAAGATCCATCACCCGAAGTAGCTCCTGCTCTTTGCGACGTAGCTCACGCTCGCGAGCATCGACCTCAACGATTGCTGTGTTTGATTCATCGTCGGCAACAGCGCTGCGAACGACGGCTGGCGTGAATCGCAAAGCGCTAGCAAATATGAAAATGGAGAAGCAGATATATAACTTGACCATATGTCTTACGTAGGTCCGTATTTAGGGCCGAATTAAAGAAAGGCTCTGACTATCTTCAGTCCATTCTGTTATCTGCCAATTATATTGCGCTAGTCCGATCAACAACTCCGCACTAACCTACGTCAAAACCCGCATGTGACGATGCCTTTTTTGCCACTACTCTTTGATTCCGAGTAGAGCCTTACTGCCTGTCACAGCTTCACTTCTCTATTGTAATAGCCATAGATAAGATAATCAAACAGTACCTAATGATACTACGATTTATCCTAAATTCGGCAGTTAAGGAGTATGAAAATGGTGCAGCTGGCTAAAAGCACGAAGTATTTTGAACTTTTCTTAAGGCGCAACCCTGGCGCCGTCAGGGTGAGCACCGAAAATTCAAAAAACAAAGTGATTTTAGTCATTTGCGCCATTTTCAGACCCGCAACTGCCGAATTTAGGGTTAAGGCTGATACATCACTTCGAGCCAGAAGACCCGACCCTCATCTAGCGCAGCATCTCGAACCTGTTCCAGAGACCTATGCAGGTCTCTATAAAGGTCAACTTCTGGAGCCTCAAGGGCAACTATCACCGGCTTGGTCGGGCGCCCCTTACATATGGCGCTAGCGATAGCGAGTCTGCGACGATCGGTTGAGCTAAGCAGCGCAACTGGCATGCCGAGTGGCAGATGGTGTAGTCCGAGGGCAGCAGAAACCTCAAGTGTTCGTTTGGTTTTAGCCAATGAGGCTAGGGTCGCGTAGGAGCGCTCGATAGGTTGATTCAAAGTCGTAGGAAAAGAAACCCCTCGGAAGAGCACAGAGCTTAAGGGCTGCTTGCAACGGAGACCGCGGCATGCCGCACAGGGAGAGGCAAGGGGTCGCGGTAACTCCTGGTGATGATCGAGCGCCACGCCGAGGCCACAACAATCTGGGCAGGCATAGTTTGTAGAACGCGAGCCAAATAGCATGAAATCCCTGGCCGAAAGACCGTGCGAGCGAGCATCGAGTGAGGCAGCGTAGAGGTGAGTTAGCGGCTCAATAAGCCCTAGTTCTTGACCAATCACTCGCGCGCTTCGGTCAAGTTTAGCAAAGAGGGGGATGGCAATCACAGAAATAGGAGTCTCTATGTGCCTCTGTGAATGAGATAGCTGGTCGATGATGTCGTAGAAGATAGTTCTTGAGGAAGGATCCTGACGAGTTAGGCGTACCATCTCACCAGCGCAGAGTGCGAAATCGATTGGGCTTTGAGATTGGCCCCACGGAAGAGAGAACCTAATCATCCCACCTCTACCCCTTTTTATTTGAGAGATCTTTGGTGGGGAAATAGAGATATGGGATAAGTCTGCTGGGCTAATTAGTGAGACGCGAGATTTGACTCTGGTGCGCTCAAGCAGGCTCGTAACTGCTGAGGTTTTGCGAGCATCAAGCAGATATCGCGGAAGATCGACGATAATCTGATCTTGCGAGTCTTTGCTCGCCAACACTGCGGCGATGATTGAGACCAAAGCAAGCTCAGGCGCATCGAGCTCATCAGTACGGGTACCAAAGGTACACGTGTCTAGTGCTAGATCGTTCAGCAGTTCCTGCGCTTGATAAAAAGGTGAGCTTGGCAAGAGTTGAAGTTGTTTTAGAGGACTCTCCAACAGCTGTCTAACGGTGAGGTGAGTCTCTACTACCAGCAGCTCCTCTGGTCGTGCAGGCGCAGCTAACTTCGATCCTTGGGTGAGTACCGCGATCAGTTCTGATTTTGATATGCGCGCAGAGCTGCAGTTGCATGTGGCGCACCATCCAGTTGGTGAGTAGCTTTGCCGCGCACCCTGCAGATCGATGCACTCTAATCGCAGCTCCGGGATGTGCCAAATTGAGTGCAGAGATGACCCAAGTGGTGTGAGCGCAGCAGTGCTACATACTAAGCGGTCAAGGTGGATCGAATCGGTTCCAATAGGGGTGCTAGTAAGTGAAAATCCGTGAGCTGAAGCCCACTCAGAAAAGCGTGCCGATGGTGACTGTGCGTAAAGAGAGGTTGTCTTTCCGCTCCACTGATGCGCGATCGCAGCAATTAGATCGCTGGGCGAGGAATAGCTCTCAACTAGCGCACCACACCGAAAACAGAGCCGTTTTGATGAGGCAAGAGACGCCGCAAGGGCTAGGTCTGTGAGGCCCAAGGCAGCTAGGATTGTTTTCGGGTTCGTAACCAGAGACTCTGGCCTAATAAGCACTACACGTGACTGAAGTGGTTTAGAAGTGCAGTCGAAGATGGGAGACGGTACTTCGCCACGCAGGAGTGAGTTGATAAATCGCTCCTGCAGCAGAGAAGCCGCATAGATTCTATCGATCGATTCGCTATCAATAGAGCTACTATCAATGAAGCTAGTAGCGATAGTCTCGTAATATGGCATCGCAGTTGTCCCGCTATCTACCTAGAAATGTTGTAAGCTTCATAAAGTATAAACATATGGTAGCCACTCACCGCATGTTTCGACAGTAGCGTTAGCCCCTATTAAGGGGCGGCTTTGCGGAGCAAAGCGGGGTCGAAAGATTAACTACTCACCCAAAACACTGCATCCCCGATCAGGGGATGACAAGAAAGAATGAACAACTAAACCTAAATTCGGCAGTTGCGGGTCTGAAAATAGCGCATCTGAGTCAACCTAAATTCGGCAGTTGCGGGCCCTAAAATGGCGCAGCTGGCTAAAATCACTTCGTCTTTTGAATTTCCGGTGCTCACCCTGACGCTGCCAGGGTTCAAGCCTCCTAAAAGTTCAAAATACTTCGTGCTTTTGAGCACCGGCACTATTTTAGTCCACCTTAACTGCTCTTTTTAGGTTAAAACCGGCGAGTAGTTACAAAATGTGCGGGCTAATGAAGTTAAACTTAGTTATTTCTGTAACTTCCGCACATTCTTCGCCTCTTAAAGATAGAGAGAACTGCGACGCACTGGTCTCGTGACGGGAGATTATTTGCCGGTCACTATTGCAGCGAAGCTTTAATCGTCTCGATTCGCTCGATTACGGTCTTCTTATAGCCTTCAAGGAGCTCTGCCGATTCCGCTTCGAAGCGCATAACCAGAACCGGCTGCGTGTTCGATGCCCGTACTAGTCCCCAACCCTTTTCAAACGTGACACGAACACCATCAATAGTATCTACCTTAAACTCTTTAAAGGCATCCTGTGCTGCTGACGCGATCTTGAATTTGATCGCCTCCGGACAATCTACCCGCATCTCAGGTGTGGAGAGCATCGGCTTAAGTCCTGAAAGTAGGCTTGAGATTGGGCCAGAGTGGTGACTCATAATCTCCACAAGTCGCGCCGATGAGTAAAGCGCGTCATCAAATCCGAAGTAACGGTGCTTAAAAAATATGTGACCACTCATCTCGCCAGCTAGGTCGCCATTGGTCTCTTTTAGCTTACTCTTAATTAACGAGTGACCGGTTTTCCACATGATAGCAGTGGCTCCACGAGCACTCAAATCATCAAATAATTGGCTTGAACACTTTACATCTCCTATAATCGTTGCCCCGGGCTTCTCAGCTAGGATTGCACGTCCGTAGATCAAAAGCAGCATGTCCCCAAAGACGGGCTCCCCACGTTCATCAACAACACCGATGCGATCAGCATCCCCGTCCCAGCCAATTCCGAAGTCAGCTTTATGATTTTTCACCGCAGCCACGAGATCTTTAATGTTCTTTAGTTCCGTCGGATCGGGATGATGGTTTGGAAAGCGGCCATCTGGCTCACAGAACAACTCTATGACCTCGACCCCAAGTGCACGTAGAACCTCAGGTCCAACTAGTCCGCCTACACCGTTACCTGCATCAACAACCACCTTAAGTTTACGGGATCCGATGTGCGATTTAGAGTTTTCGATGATTGAGTTGATATACGATTGTCGAACTTCAAGCGTTGAAATGGTTCCGTGTGTACCAGTTGGATCCTCATCCAGGACGCGCTCACAGCGAACTTTAAGGTCTTGAATCTGAGGGCCTGACAAAGTTTGTTTGCCCAAAAGGATCTTGAATCCATTCATGTCTGGAGGATTGTGGCTTCCAGTAACTTGAATGCCGCCTCCAAGGTTGTTGGCAAATACTGAGTAGTACAGCTGCGGGGTTGGTCCCATTCCTGTAAGAACCGCATCCACGCCCCCCTCTGCGAGCCCTTTAGCTAGGGCCTGTGCATACCCTGGAGAGCTGAGACGACAGTCGTGACCGATGCCGATTCGGTTCTCCCCGTGTTCTTTGGCTAGAGTGGCGTAAGCACGTCCAAGTAGCCGAGCAAACTCCTCATTCAACTCTTTATCAACCGTGCCACGAATGTCATACTCTCTAAAGATCACAGGATTAACTCGCATAGGCCCCTTCCCTCTACTATATTAAATTCTGCCGTAATTTTCTGTGAAGTACTCACTATACCGCATTCACTTTGCCGTATTCACCGTCCCGTCCCGGACAGTATAGCCTTAACTAGCCACTAAAACTTCTTATCAACCGTGTGGTTCTTCTGAAGCTCCACGCCGAAGTACGATGAGAGCTTCTCTTCTGTCTTGCGTTTTTGGATCGTCTTACGAGCCTCTTCACGACGCGCCTTTTCCTCTGCTTCGCTATCGCCGTTAACACCCTCATTTTCCCCGCCTCCGCTTGAACCGAAGCGCTCCTCAACGAAGAAAAATTTTGTTGCTCCCTCTGTTACTACAGGCTTGCTATATTTTCCAGCCTCTAGAGATAGAATTGCATCGAAGATATAACTATTTAGGTCTTTTTCTGCCACCACTCCGAGCAGACCGCCCTCGACCTTGTGGGGATCATCTGAGAGCTCTTGGGCTACCTTTTCAAAGCTCTTTCCATCGGCTAGAGCCCGCTCTACCGCCTGAACTCGGGAAGCAACCTCTTCCTCTGGGCGTCCCGTATGTGAAACTGTGATCGAGCGCAGCTTAACCGAAGCCCCCTCGGTTGAGAAGCTAGGGCTGGAGCTAACATACTCATCGATCTCCTGTTCAGTTACACTGACGCCGCCCTTGGTGATCGATGAGGCTAACTTAGTCTTTAAAATCTCGCTGCGTACTTGGCGTTTGTACCATTCAAGGCTTTTGCCCTCACTCTTTAAGACATTTTCAAATTCAGGCCTTGAAAGCGAGTTGCGACCGGCAACTTCATTAATGTACTCCTCGATCTCCGAATCCTCAACCACTGCGCGCTTGACCGTAGCTTCCGCATCAAGAATGCGCTCGAAGATGATCGTCTCTAGGGTCTGTTGAGCTTCCTGATCAGAAGAGAGCGCTTTTAGCGAGAGTTTTCGTGGGGTCGGTAGCCTCGATTGTACTTCCGATAGGGTCACCGGTTTATCGTCGACCGAGGCAACTACTGCATCGATAACTACCTCACTCGGAGGCGGCGTTGCTGTGTTCTGTGGAGCTGCGAGTGTTTCACGGTGTATGGCAAGTATGCTTGCAGTGAGGGCTACGAGGCAAGCAAGCCCGGCTAGCATGTATCGAGACTTTTTAGGAGCTGGTAGTACACTTTCGGCCATAGTCCCCTACGCTAAACAAGTCTAGTATGTTGCACAACACTATCGATTCTCTGCGGCGAAGCAATATCGTCCCAAAGATAATCCTAAATTCGGCAGTTGCGGGCCCGAAAACGGCGCATCTGGCTAAAA
>CAZZLV010000122.1:0-7742 GCA_964655155.1 uncultured Bdellovibrionales bacterium | reverse complement strand
CCGCGAATCGATAGCGTTTTCCAAAAGCTGCTATATCGCTACGGACTTTTGAAAGGCGCTATAGGCTAAGTAACAAAATTTAGAAGAGAAATTCCGTCATCTTGCAATACACGCCCCTTTGACGCTGCTCCCGGTAAGGAGTTGCCTCGAAATTCTTCAGGCAACTAACTGAGCTAAATCATATTCGAGGCTTTGTCTAACTCAACGAATGAAAATCAAACCCTACCCACCGTTTCTTGATTTTTTCGTAGAGTTCCAAGAAATCGCCGCGCTCAATCGCTGCCCGAATATTCTGCATCAGATCGAGGTAGTGCGCGAGATTATGTATACTGGCCAACTGAGGTCCTAGCATCTCGCCAACTTTGAATAGGTGCTGGATATAGGCCCGAGAGTAGTGGCGGCAGGCTAGGCAGCGGCAGGTTGCATCTATCGGATCAGTATCCTCTGCGAAGCGTGCATTCTTAATATTCAAAAAAGGCGGATCGGCATTAACAAAAACGCGACCAAATCTCCCTGAGCGCGTCGGCATAACACAGTCAAAGATATCTACACCTCGATTAACCGCTTCGATGATATCCTCTGGAGTGCCGACCCCCATAAGATAGCGAATGTGTGTACTAGGCAGCTGCTCTACATGGTAGCTAAGCACCTCGTACATGGCGCCCTTGGGCTCCCCGACACTCAAACCTCCTATCGCGTATCCTTCAAATGGAATCTCCCTAATCTGCTCTGCTGAACGGGTACGCAACTCGCGGTAAAGAGCTCCCTGCGTTATACCAAACATACACATCTGCGGATTGCGACGCGCAGCAAGGGATCGCTTGGCCCACCGAATCGTCATTGCTAGCGAATTCTCAATCGCCTCATAACCGAGGGTGCTCGGTGGGCATTCATCGAGCATCATGGCGATATCAACTCCCATCGTTTCTTGAATCTCAATAGATTTTTCCGGTGAGAGAAACTGCTTTGAACCGTCTATATGCGAGCGAAATTCGACACCATCCTCGGACACAGATCGGATACCTTTAAGACTAAAGACCTGATACCCCCCTGAGTCACTCAAAACAGGGCCGCGCCAACCAGAAAATGCATGAATCCCACCTACTCTTTGGATCCGTTCATGTCCTGGTCGCAGCCACAGGTGATAGGTGTTTACAAGCATTACTGATGCCCCGCACTCAGCAAGGCGTTCGACGTCAACTCCCTTCACAGAAGCCTTAGTTCCAACCGGCATGAAGGTAGGAGTATCAAAAACACCACTGCGGGTTCTAAACAAACCATGGCGTGCTTCTCCACACTGATGCTTAAGCTCGTATCTCTGTGCGCTCATACGATCATCATTCCATCGCCGTAACTTAAAAAACGGTAGTCGTTCGCAAGGGCTTCCCGGTAGACGCGATCCAAAAGCTCAGCTCCTAGCAAAGCCTCTACAAGCAGCAGGTGAGTTGTCCGTGGCTGGTGAAAGTTTGTTATTAGCAGATCAACCATTTCGAACGAGAATCCCGGCTGGATAAAAAGCTCAGTAGAGCTCATTTGAGCACCATTAGCTTCCTCGTGTGCGGCGCTCTCAAGCGCACGCACTACCGTAGTTCCCACGGCCACCACCCTTCCCCTAGAGCGCCTGGTAGCCTGCAACCGATTTAGGACATCATCTGGGACAAAAAACCGCTCACTACTCGGAGTACGCATGACTCCATTGACTATAATCGGCTGAAAGCTAGCCGTTCCTACATGCAGCGTTATTCGATCAACGAGGCATCCCGGCGATCTCTTTAGTCCCGCTACCAACTCCTGAGTAAAGTGCAGAGAGGCCGTCGGTGCGGCCACAGAGCCTGGATTTACCGCAAAGACACTCTGATAGTCGATCCTATCCTGGTCATCTCCTCGGCCATTCCGAATATATGGCGGTATCGGCATAGTGCCGTGAATCTGGATCAGATCCGCTACACTCGAGTCTGACTGCACAAAAAATCGCAGTCGCAACCGATTCTCGTTTGCAGATGGCAGTACTTCTGCACTAAGAGCTTCGTTAAAGTACAACTGCTTTGCAGCCCTAATCCTACGCATAGGAAATCCAAGCGCGCTCCAGATATCCCGCTCTAATTCCTCTATAAGCACCACCTCCACAGCATAGCCGTCAACAGCCTCAAGAGATCCGAATAGCCGAGCAGGTATCACCTTTGTGTCATTAAAAACCAGATGATCACCCTTCTTGAGATATTGGCCGATATGCTGGAAGGTACGATGCTCAATAGTCCCCGCATGGCGCGATACGACCAGCATCTTGGCTGATTCCGGTGGGTGCACTGGACGTTGAGCAATGCGCTGCTCAGGAAGTTCATAGCTATAGGGAAGCGCTGAAGTCATAACCTGAAAACGACAGTCGATGTCACCGTTCTACCTACCGGGGTAAGTGATATTACTTGCTAAATGCTTTCAAGAAATCGATCGGCATGGGAAATAGGATAGTCGAATTATTTTCAGAGGAGATCTGCTTAAGAGTCTCCAGGTAACGCAGCTGTAAGGACATATTCTCCTTGGACATGATACCAGCAGCTGCAGTGATCTTCTCTGCCGCCTGGAATTCACCCTCTGCTTGAATGATCTTTGCACGTCGCTCACGCTCGGCTTCTGCTTGCCGCGCCATAGCTCGGCGCATCTCTTGAGGCAGGTCGATATCTTTTACCTCAACGCTAGACACCTTAATACCCCAAGGGTCTGTATGGCGATCCAGGATCTCCTGAACGCGCATATTAATCTGCTCACGTTTCGCCAAAAGGTCGTCGAGCTCAGCCTCACCGCATACACTCCTGAGCGTTGTTTGCGCTATCTGGCTGGTTGCGTATAGAAAGTTCTCTACAGTGAGCACTGCCTGCGCTGGATCAACGACTCGAAAATACAAAACAGCATTCACCTTAATCGACACGTTGTCTCGAGTAATAATATCCTGTGGTGGAATGTCCATTGTGATCACGCGCGTATCAACACGAGTCAATTCGTCAACGAAAGGTATTATAAAGTTTAACCCTGGCTGCCTTACCCCTCTAAATATTCCGAACCTAAGAACTACTGCCCGCTCGTAGGCCTTAATTGAAAATGCGCTCAAGTAGAGCAGCGCAATCAGCGCCGCCGCAACGATGAAAATTATCCCACTCATAACGTTTCCTACTCCCCTTTACTGACTGCCTTAGGCTATTAGCTCAATTCTCAACCGTTTTTACTCTACGCACAACAAGCACTAACCCGGTTTGAACCTCCAGCACTTCGACAGTATCACCTTTCTGGATAATTCCGCCATCCGATGTAGCCTTCCACAACTCTCCACGAGCAAATACCATCCCTGCCTGGCTAAAGTTCTCCTCGGCGATACCTTGCTGCCCTACCATCCCGGAGGGGTCGTCAACCTGCGTCGGAACAATCGATCTCCATACCAAGGCAATGATCACTATTGACCCTAGAATCAACGCCAAAGACAAAACCCAAAAAGTTAGCGCATCAGACATAATTTTGGTATCATCGGGTGTAGTCGGTTATATAGCGTTTTCGAAAAATCCTCAGCAATAGAACGGATCTTGCATAACGCTATCGATTCGCGGACACGAATCAAAGCGACAACCTATAGTGATCTGCGGCAAAAGCCTTGCCAGTTTTACTGGCACGGACTTTTGCAAATCACGATAGTCGCGGCATAATTAGCTTCAAGTGTTCCCAAAAGCTGCGCTTAGTCTCAACTACCTCTGCTATCTCTGCAAGGCTGTGACTCGCAAGTACAACCGCGCCACTCAGCTCCTTAACGGTGCCAGGAACCATCGCGCCTCCGCATACGATAACCACGGGAGCAGCTATTCGACTAATTAGACTCTCTAAGTCAGCTCCAGAAGGTGACTCAGTGGGTGCTGTTACTATTGCGCACTGCTCAAGAGATAAACGTAGCCCTTTTGTACAGACAGCTTGAGCGAGCGCCATATGGACCGCGTCTAGGGGCTCTGGCGCTCCAACAGCTATAATAGCGCATCGCGGACTGTTTTCCGATCTGACTATATTACCTGCCTCTATGGCATCTGTCGGAATTCCCCCTGGATACAACCGACCAACTCGATCTAGTAGGCTCGCTAGTTGATCAACACTGCCAATTGTCGACATCACGGTACACCACAGAATAGTCTAAGAATAAGAAAGAGTAATCATTAAAGCCTCCTGACGATCTCTGTCCAGATACTACCGGCGATCGATCTCTTGCTAGCTGTTTCTAGAGCGATACTACATCCTGAAGCGTCGACTATCCAGCACCGATTAGTGTTTCCTTCAAAAGCGTCGCTAGCAAGATTTCCGACAATGATATCTACGCTCTTTCTAACGGCCTTCTTTTGAGCCTCGAGAACCAGTGCCTCTATACCTTCAGTCTCAACGGCGAAACCTACCAGGTATGGCCGCGACCCGACTCCACGTCGCTGGCCAAGATCACGTAAGATATCGATATTATGCGTGAGTTCAATAGCCGCTGGAGCCGCAGATTTCTTAATCTTTGACTGGCCTGGTTGAGCC
Source organism: uncultured Bdellovibrionales bacterium (assembly GCA_964655155.1). GTDB lineage: Bacteria > Bdellovibrionota_C > UBA2361 > UBA2361 > OMII01 > OMII01. The sequence continues at coordinate 3,197 of CAZZLV010000122.1, read as the reverse complement.
GGCCGAAAGTCGGCAACCGCTGCTGCCATAATCGCCACATCGACACGCTCGGAATCCCCCCTACCAAACACCTCACTGACAACAGCCTGATGCATCTCATCGGCAGTTGTCGTTTGCCGACGAATAATTCCACACGGCAGCGCCGGTTCGTATCCGAGGGGGCCGTGAACTAATGTTACCTCCGCTCCCCGACGGTAAGCTTCACGTGCGAGTGCTATACCCATCTTTCCGGACGAACGATTTGAAAGGTAGCGAACTGGGTCAATCGGCTCACGAGTTGGCCCAGCAGATATTACTACGCGCCTTCCAGAAAGATCTCCAGGCCCAATAATACGCTCTGTCTGGGCATGAATCTCAGCCGCCGCTGCAAGCCGTCCGCTACCTACCCAACCACACGCCAACGCGCCGGCTTCTGGCTCTATGACCGTCACACCGCGACGTCGTAGCAGCTTAAGATTCTCCTGCGTGCACGGATGCTCAAACATATTAACGTTCATCGCTGGAGCTACCACAACTGGCGCCTTGGTTGCCAAGACTACTGCGAGGAGGCTTGATTCAGCAAAACCTAGAGCGATCTTAGCGATACAATCAGCGGTGGCTGGAGCAACGACGACCACATCTGCCCAATCAGCAAGCTCAATGTGGCTGATACCTTTCGCAGTACCCTCATCCCAAAAGCTCTCTGCTACTGGATTACCGGTCAGCGCTTGAAATGTAAGCGGTGCCACAAACTTAGTCGCCGACGCGGTCATTACAACTCTGACATCAAAACCTCTGCGCATGAAAAAGCGCGCCAACTCCGCCGCTTTATAACAAGCGATGGAGCCGCTGACTCCGAGCACCAGATGTTTTTTTCGACGACCTTTTTTGGCAAGCACTTACAGATTTGACCTGGTTTATTGGGGTTCTTAAGATCATAGCCTACATCGGCTTAAGAGTCTAAGAGCTTAAGGTATTAGGTAGTTAGCAGATAAGCTAAAGCTATACCAGAAACGGATTCGTGCGCTTTTCGACCCCAATCGTTGTGTCTTCGCCATGCCCACTTAAAACCCTTGTATCCTCGGGCAAGATAAGCAGCTCTCGGTGAATAGTATCGATTAACTGCTGATGGTTGCCGCCTGGGAGGTCAGTTCTACCTATTGAGCCCTGGAATAGGGCATCACCGCTTACGACCAGGTGATCACCTGGGAAGTAGAAGCTCAAGTGCCCAGGTGAATGCCCAGGTGTAAAGAGCACACGGGCTGTAACATTACCAACTCGGATCTCCTCTCCTCCGCGAAGTAAATCTGTTGGTTCTGGACACGCTGGCCACTGTGCTGCTGGCAATCCATACATTGAAGCGATCTCTGGGATCTTCTCGCGCATTACTCGCTCATCTGGATGCCCCAAAAGCGCAACCTGATGTCTGGCAAGGATAGCAGCAACTCCAGCGCAGTGATCTAAGTGCGAGTGAGTTAGCCAGATCGCAGTAAGGCTTAAGCCAGCGCCTTTGCATGCACCGATCAAGAGATCACTTTCACCTCCAGGATCAACTATTACTGCCTCCTTGGTTTCTGAGCACCACAGAATGCGGGCGTTCTGACCAAAAAGGGTAACTGGTATTGTAATTATCTCTAACATTATGATGGCCTCTAATATCTATCACGTTCTTGGCTGCCATTTTCGCCGTAATTCCTACTGCCGCGCTCCGCAACGAATCGCGCGATACCATCGGCGACGCCTGATGCCAACGCCGACCGAAAGGAATCATCTCGAAGCTTTCTACCATCGGTAGGATGGTCGACGAAGAACATCTCAATCAGCGCGCACGGCATATGAGCACCGACAAGTACGAAAAATGGAGCTTTTTTTACTCCGAGGGACCTAAGCTCCTTATGCACGCCGAGCACCTTTGCTCTAATTCCCGACTCGATCGCTCGTGTTAGATAAATCGAATCCTCAATTTTACCGGTCTGGATCAGATCACTCAACATAAATGAGAGATCATCAACCCCAGCGCCGGGGGCTATCCCGTTCTCACGCTCAGCAAGTTTACGGCTAGCTTCATCGTTGGTGTTATCAAGATAGTATGCTTCAAAACCGGAGCCATCGTGTTGTTCGGATGCATTTACATGTAGACTCACAAATACACTGCCGTCCTTGCGATTCGCAAATGAAGTGCGCCGCGCAAGCGGCACGAAAATATCGTCTTGGCGAGTTAACTGAACCTTCAAGTGATGTCTGCGCTCCAATATAGCTCTAACGCGGCGCGCTATATCGAGCGTTAGCTCCTTTTCTTCACCGCCAACCGGTGATGTAGCACCGACATCGCCCCCACCGTGCCCCGGATCGAGCACAACTACCGGCCCAGCAACGCCACGAGCACGTGCCTCTCGCGCACGAAACGCTCTTGGTATAATTCTTGGTATCTCACGATCAGGCGATGGCAGGAACCGTAGGTATGTACCGTTACGCACCCCTTGCAGTCGCTCTGCGGCACGGTCGCCGCCATCTTCACAAAGAGAGTACGCCTCCGAATAAAACTGCTCTGCTGCATCCATAGTTCCAGAATGCACCGCTACATCACCGGCCAGTAAGAGCGCTTGGCAGCGAAGATCAGTACTCAGGTAGCTGTTCGTGGTTAATGGTGCCAGTAAAGCCTTGGCCGTAGTGAGGTAGACCTGTTGTCTTCCAGTTCTATAAAGCCGCAAATGCGCCTCAGCTCCCTGCACGCGCAGGCCTGCCGTAGTATCATCAACGGGGCGCTGCACTAGCACCACCCTAATACGCGAAGCGAGGGACTCCCAAGCACCACGGTGCACAGGATCATCGCCGGTAGGATCGATATTACGTAAGCGAAGGTACTCTGAACGGAGTTTGGCGATATCGTGTTGCGGTACGGCTTCGGCACCAGCTGTAAGCTGCAGTCCCAACAGCGCTAGACTCGTTAGCGAGACGATTGCAAGCAAGATGCTCCTCAAGGCCAGCCTATTGAATGCTATAAATTGCGTAAATGCTCTTAGTGGATTCATGAGTACCTCTCAAGAGGAGATTGCCTGTTTACTAATCTTTCACTTGGATACCATACAAACGGCCAAGTGCAAGATTAGTAATAGCCCGCGGAGGCGGGCCTAAAAAACAATAATCCTAAATTCAGCAATTAAGGTAACACTTTAGCACTTTGCCAAGACCATAATAAAAAAACTGCAGCCCCGCAG
>CAZZLV010000121.1:0-7754 GCA_964655155.1 uncultured Bdellovibrionales bacterium | reverse complement strand
GATATAGCGTTTTTCAAAAGTCCGTAGCGATATAGGGGCTTTTGGAAAACGCTATAGGCTCTCTGGATTGTGCTTGTAATCATACAAGATCGCGTAAGAGGGATGTTACGCTTAGCCCTAAGTCGCTTACCTTATCCCCTGTTATGACCGCATTCTCGCATGCTAGTCCGCAGCGCCAAACAACGCAGATAGCTATCCAAGCTGCGGGGGTTCAGTTGTGCGGAGAGCTTGGCAACGCCCCTCGAATTACTGACTTACTGGGCGGTAGTGGGATAGTGCTCTTTGCTCACGGTAGTGGCAGTAGCCGTCACAGCCCACGCAACCAGTTTGTGGCTGGAGTGCTAGAGGAGCACGGATTTGCAACTTTGCTACTCGACCTACTAACTGATGATGAGCAGTACGTTATCAGTAAACGCTTCGATATAGCGCTATTGACGACTCGGCTCATTGAGGCTGTGCACTGGATCGGCGATCAGGAACGGTTGCAACACCTGCCTATTGGACTATTTGGTGCAAGCACCGGAGCGGCAGCGGCGCTGCGAACGGCAGCCTTGGCGCGGCGCAGTGCTAGTACATCTATCAAGGCGGTTGTGTGTCGTGGCGGAAGAACAGATCTAACTGGCTCACTAGTTACGCAGGTACGTGTGGCAACGCTACTTATCGTTGGATCTGAGGATCGAGAGGTATTGGCGCTTAATCAACAAGCGCTAGCCGAGCTGCAGTGTGAAAAGCGTTTGGTTGTTATCCCCGGAGCTACGCACCTCTTTGAGGAGCAGGGGGCTCTTGATGACGTAGCTCACATAGCTACCTATTGGTTTAAAAGCCACCTCGGATCTCAGCCGGGACTGGAGCCGCGCGCGGGACTATATTAACCCGGCGATTAAACATCAGCAGTTCAACTCTTGCACTACCTAGCCAGCAAAATCACTCAATAGCGAATGCATTTCCCCTAAAGTTTCACTACGAAGGCTCCGACAATAAGTCAGGAAGAGAGAAATAGCACTCAACAGGCGCGACTAACGAGGGGGCAGTATGCCGGACTTAAATCACGTAGACAAGAAAATGCGCATTCTGATCGTAGATGATTTTGCGTCTATGCGTCAGATCGTTCGCAAGACACTCTCATCGCTCGGCTTCGAAAATATAGCAGAGGCAGCAGGTGCGGTGGATGCTGTACGCAAAATGGAGGAGGGTGAGCAGTTTGAGTTGATCATCTCTGACTGGAACATGCCAACGATGAGTGGCCTTGAGCTGTTGAACTTTGTTCGAGGAACGAGTGCTATGGGCAAGGTTCCATTTCTAATGATCACAGCAGAGGCTAGTCGCGAGAATATCATTCAAGCCGCCAAAGCGGGTGTTTCTCAGTATATAGTTAAACCGTTTACAGCAGAGGCGCTGCAACAAAAGCTGGAGACGATACTGGCTAAGACACGCTAGCCCGAATATTGCACGACAGTGCAAGATTCGGGCGAGCAAGTGCAAGGAAGCGATGAGAAAAAACCATGGATGGCGTTTTTCCGAGCATTTTTCACGGCAGGCGCAGCGAGTTCCGTGAAAAATACGGACTAGTTATCCGCCGCTAAAATAGTAACGCTGGGGAGCCTGACGATGAGAAAGATGGTCGCTAAGAAAACGGTAAAAGCGGCGAGGAAAATCAAGATGCTGCCAACTCGGCATGCCAAGAAGATTAGCGCCAAAAAAAACGCGACCAAAAAGAGAAAAACCGCAATCCTGACCCCTGAGGAAACCCCACCTTACATAGCAGATGCTCTTGAGGAACTCCTGGTAGCATTCGCGCACGGTAATCAGAATGATGTCAAAGTATCTCTTAAGCGGCTCTGCAACAAGACCGAGGTAATGAAACTCAGCGCTAAAGCCAACGATCTGTTAAACTCATTTCATACATCGATATGGTCGTTGCGCAGTGGATTTGATACTCGTGGTCTTTCGATGACTTCTACCAGCCTTCCAGAGGCCTCAAAAAATCTGGACAAAGTCCTGGTGCGGGCAGGAGAAGCAGCGCATAGAGTTCTATCATTAGTTGAGCAGCAGGAGGTGATTCAAACTCAGAGTGAGCAGCTACTTCTTGCGCTTGAGAAGCAACTCGCAGCTGGGGCCTTGGATCGTGAGAGCCTTGAGCGTGGATTAACCGAGTGTCGAGCGCTGGTAAAGCAGACGCGTCAGATCGCCTCGGAGATGGTCTACACTCAGGACTTTGAGGATCTATGTGGGCAGGTGATCTTTAAGGTTCGACGGTTGATCTTAGCCCTTGAGGGAGAGATCCGAATCCTCCTTGGACACCTAAAAGTAGAGGTTCCAGACTCATCCGATAGACCCCCACAGCCACCACAGGATCAAACAAGTGTTGATGAGCTACTGAAGACATTTGGCATCTAAACCTGTACGAGTGATTTTTGTCACTTCTAATCATTTGCCCTGTTTTTAGCCCGCCTCCGCGGGCTATTACGTCACAGATGCTGCATTTGCTGAAAATTTATCCTAAAAACGGCAGTCCCCTTTTGGCGATAAATCGCGTATTTCAGCGTTATACGTTTACGAGCATTCTCACTTCCGGAAACGCAAATTTTGCCCACTCGAATCCACAAAGAGCCTTACTTTTTAGTAAATTACTCTCAATAAGGGGAGCGAGGCCACAACTATCAAAGCCGATTTTACGATACATCGGCATGACTTTTGACTGTTCAGATGAGACGTCGAATCTAAGGCATATCGCGCACTGCGAGCATCGAGAGCATGAAGTTGTAGCTGGCTCGTATTTTACCGCGCACGACGTAGCGATGTGTTCAAGTGAGGATGCCCGCGCATTTCTTGCGCTGCGCGATGCGCTCACCTTGCAAGCGCTGCCGCTAGCACTGGTGCGTAGTCGCTCACAGCTCTCGTTACATATCGCAGTCGCAGAAGATTCTGAGCTGATCCGGTCAAAGCTAAGATTTCTCTGTGGTCTTGATATCGTTCTAACGGCGATCTCAGGCGAGATCCTTCAAGAGGCGATACCTAAGGCCTACTACGGCTCAGAGCTTAGGCTTAAGCGCTATATCGATCGAATAGCGACAACCACTAACGGCACAAAGCAAGCGCAACACGAGGACGTAGGGCGAGCGCAGATGGGCCCAATAGCGCCCGAGGCCAAAGGAGACGCAGCACAGTTTCTGACGGCTATCCTGGAGTTTGCTGCGGTACGCGGAGCAAGCGACCTACACCTCTCGCCTGGAGAGCATTTAGTAGTTGTGAAGATGCGAATCGATGGAGAGCTCTGTAGCCTTGAGGGTGATCCGTATTCAAAATCCTTTCACGAGCAGGTGATCTCGCGACTTAAGGTTCTAGCCGCACTCGATGTGACCAATAGACGGCTGCCCCAGGACGGAGCGTTTAGGTTTATGGTTGGCCCAAAAGTTCGCAGCGCTCGTGTCAGTACATTACCATCACTCCACGGGGAGAGTGCAGTGATCCGTTTGCTTGACGGGCAGTCGATTCCTGAAATTAGTAATCTTGGATGTGAGCCATCAACGCTTCTTGTTCTGCGATCTGCGCTCGATCGCACAGAGGGTCTAATCCTACTCACGGGGCCAACAGGGAGCGGCAAGACAACAACTATGTATTCCGTCGTCCGTGAACTTGCGCGCCGGGGGCGCAACGTAGTCACCGTTGAGGATCCAGTTGAGAATCCATTGCCGGGTACCGTGCAGGTGCAGGTATGCACAGAGCAGGGTCTAGATTATCCACGAGCAATCCGCTCAGTTCTGCGCCATGATCCCGATGTGCTGTTGATCGGAGAGATGCGTGATGGGATCAGCGCATCGATGGCGCTCGACGCGGCGTCGACGGGACATTTAACTGTGTCATCGCTACATGTAGGTTCGAGTCTTCAGGCACTCGGTCGGCTCGAAGTATTAGGTGTGCCTCGCTCGCGCTCGATACCTGCGGTGGCAGTTATCGTCAATCAACGTCTACTGCCTAGACTCTGCCCGAGCTGTAAGGCTCAAGATAGTAATGCTACAGCAGATGTTGCATCAAAGTTAGGAGCGGTCGGTATGCAGTTCAGGGCTGCTGTATATCGGGCTGTTGGATGTGCTGCATGTGCCGGGACCGGGTATGCAGGAAGGGTGCTCGTTACGGAGCTGCTCGATATTCAGAGCCAGAGAGCTAAGGATGTCTGTTATCGGGTGGCAACGACCGCAGAGCTGCTTGAGGCTCTACCAGCGAGTGCGTGCATACCGTGGAGTAATTCGCTACAATATCATATTGCGCAAGGTGAGATCTCACTTGCTCAGTTAGAGCGTTTTGTGCAGGCTGAGATGGAGTCTTGATCAGCCGAAGCGAATCAAAACAACAACTCATAGTGATTTACAGCACAAGTCTGATCAGCTTTTCTAGCACGGACTTTTACCCTAAATTAGGCAGTTAAGGCGAATTTAGGTTTAGATATCACCATTTATCCAACAGCTATTCTATGACATTGAATAAGCGCAAATCCAAGCGAAGAACGCCATCGCGACCCAGATTCCGACCGAATGTCTGTATGCTTGTGTATAACCGTAAGGGCCAGCTATTTCTTGGAGAGCGGCTTGGTAAACCCGGTCACTGGCAGTTTCCTCAGGGAGGGGTAGAGCGCGGCGAGTCGCTAGCAAGTAATGTGCTTCGCGAGCTACACGAAGAGCTAGGTGTTACCGAGAGGCAGGTTGGGCGAGTTTTAAAGTTGCGTTCTCGGTATCGGTATCTTTGGAAGCGCATCCCAGCATATGCAAAAGGTATTTGGGATGGGCAGCAGCAGACCTTTTGGTTGGTAGAGTTTATCGGTCGTAATAGAGAGATCGATCTTAAGAGTGCCGCAGAGCCTGAGTTTTCACAGTGGCGCTGGTGTTCGGTGAGAACAGTCAGGCGGCTAGCAGCTAAGGAGCGACTACCTGGCTATGAGCGACCACTTGCAGAGTTTGTGGAATTTATGGCGCAGCGTGGCTAGCTGATGATCACAACGCAGGGTAACTACTTAGCAAATGCAGCACTTTAAAAAACTGCTGAGTAGTTGCAAAACGTTTTCTTTCGTTCATGACTTCTCTATGAGGAGGTGGTATCGTTTGACCTAAGTTCGGCAGTTAAGGAGAACGAAAATGGTGCAGGTGGCTAAACCTAAATGCGGCAGTTGCGGGCCCTAAAACGGCGCATCTGACTAAAATCACTTTGTCTTTTGAATTTTCGGTGCTCACCCTGACGGTGCCAGGGTTCAAGCCTTAAGAAAAGTTCAAAATACTTCGTGCTTTTAGCCAGCTGCACCATTTTCATTCTCCTTAACTGCCGAATTTAGGTTAACTGCTCAGCAAAAATAAGCCATCCCCGATCAGGGGATGACAAGAAATAATAGACAACCAAATGGCAGTTTTTACGAGAGAATCATGAATAACGACTAAAAAAATCCCTGAGAAGTTACGGTTTAAATTTTCCCTGCAAATGGCAGATATAGTAGAAGGTTCATGGCGATATCAGCGTACAGTTCAGATAGCCAGAGCGGGTATCGACGTGGCGCCACCCGAGTGCTTAAAAGGATCCGCGTTCGTCCACAGCGGCATGAACTAGCCACGGAGATAGCTACTGCTCTTGGTGTCAGCGCGGTGGTCGGTAGGGTGCTCGCAGCTCGTGGATTCGAACCGGGAAAGGATCTTGATAACTACATCTCGCCAACTCTTAAAAACGGATTGCCCGACCCAGCCGAGCTTAAAAACTTAAGCATAGCAGCTCAAACAATTGCGCGGTGTCATGCGTCCGGCAAGGCTATAGCTATATGTTGCGATTTTGATGTTGACGGTCTATCGGGCGGATCGGTTGTGCATGATTTCTGTAACGCTGCGGGAGTTAGCTCTAAGGTTTTTGTTCCCGATCGCTTTGCGGATGGCTACGGACTTAATGAGCGCGTCGTACGTGAGATTGCAGCAGCAGGATACGGACTCCTCTTAACGATAGACTTCGGCACGACTAATACAAAGGAGCTTCAGGTCGCAAAAGAGCTTGGGCTTACTACTATTGTCGTCGATCACCACCACATGAGCGGAGAGCCGCCACCTGCCGATGTCTTCATCAATCCGCACCAGAAGGGGTGTGGATTTGCAAAGGGTATAGCCTGCGCAGCGGGGCTTGCCTGGTACCTGGTGCTCGCACTCTCTAAGGAGTTTAAAGACGCCAAGCTCGATGCCAAGGATTATCTTGAGCTTGCGTGTCTTGGAACCATCTGCGACATGGTGCCGCTTATCGGCCTTAACCGTGTGATCGCCAAACGGGGGCTTGAGGCGCTCTCTGTATCAAAACGCCCCGGCCTAAAGGCTCTGCGCAACGTTATCGGTATAAAGGGCGCAGTTGGCTGTGGAGATGTATCGTTTGGAATTGGGCCGCGATTGAATGCTGCTGGCCGAATAGTGCACGGGGAGCTAGTTGTGGAGCTTTTAACAACTAAAGATTCAATTCGTGCGGATAAATTGGCCCGCGATTTAAATGAACTCAATGCCGAGCGGCAGGCTATTGAGGGAGCGGTCAAAGATCAGGCGATAGAACAGATTGAGCAGCAGATCAGAGAACAACAAGCTGTCACAGGTGATGGTGAGCTGTGGGGGCTTGTCGCTTGGCACGAGGAGTTTCACACCGGAGTAATCGGTATCGTTGCGCAACGACTCGTTGAGCACTTCTATCGACCCGCTGCTGTAATGGGGATGGATTCCCCTGGTGTATGGAAGGGATCTGTGCGTGGGATAAGAGGATTTAGTGTGGTGGCGGCGCTGGCTGCGGTGCAGGAATATCTGATTAAGTTTGGTGGCCACGAAGGTGCTGGTGGATTTTCAGTGCGCGAAGAGAACGTAGTTGCCTTTCAGAGCGCTTTCAGGGCGGAATGCGAGCGGCGTCTTGGTGACATTGAGCGCGAGCCGTTTGTTGATGTGGATGCCGAGGCTGCGCTCGAGGAGTGTTCAGTACAGGTGGTTCGTGAACTTGAGGGGCTCGCGCCGTTTGGGATGGGGAATCCAACTCCTGTAGTGTTGATTAAGGAATTAATTGTCAAGGAGGTGCGTGTGCTTAAGGATGCGCACCTAAAGGTCTTGCTGAGTAACGGCAGGCGTTTTGTTACCGGACTTCTGTGGCGTCAGACCTCACACCCGGCACTAGAGGTTGGCAAAAAGGTCACTATCGCCTGTAAGCCAGATATTAATACCTACGGTGGAAACCAGGAGCTCCAAGCAACGATCCAGGCTGTAGAGGAACTCTAGGGCGCAATACTTGAGATTACTTAAGAACTAAAAATACAGCCCCCTGTCACGCCGACCTTGATTGCGATACGGTAATCTCTATTCCACCACACCCCGCGGCTAATACCTGAGCAACATCGGCCGATAAAGCTCCACCGTCGTTGGCGTTAGACCGGGCTATTACCCTAAATTCGGCAGTTACGGGTCTGAAAATGGTGCATATGACTAAAATCACTTTGTCTTTTGAATTTTCGGTGCTCACCCTGACGGTGCCAGGGTTCAAGCTTTAAGAAAAGTTCAAAATACTTCGTGCTTTTAGCCATCTGCACCATTTTCATCTTCCTTAACTGCCGAATTTAGGATGAAAGGTTCTCCTTATAAACATGAGGTACTCAGCCGAAGTATCCATATGCCGACCTGAACAGTAGCAAGCCGAGTAACTCCCGAAAAGATGCTCTATAGTGATCTGCAAAAGTCCGTGCCAGTAAAACTGGCAAGGCTTTTGCCCTA
>CAZZLV010000120.1:0-7841 GCA_964655155.1 uncultured Bdellovibrionales bacterium | reverse complement strand
TGCAACTTCCGCACATTTTTGGCCTCTTAGAGATAGAGAGAACTGCGACGCCCTTGCACTTGCTCGCCCGAATCTTGCACTTTCATGCAATATTCTGACTAAGTTGCTAGTGGGAAAACTGCGATGCCCTGATCTCGGTCGCCAAATGAGACGTTGGGCAATTAGATGGATCGTGCCTTATAACTGATAAATCACCGCAAACTATTGAATTTACTAAATAAAGCCTCCTAAAAAAGGCCTCACTAAAAAAATAAACTTTCTGGCTAATCTTCTTTGCTAAGGATTGAGGTCGTGGTAAAAATGGAAAACAAACACGGGTGCATTGCGCAACCACTTGATTTGCAAACGCGGTTTATACTGGCAGAGCAGTAATCTATCGGATTGCAGAGACGGATATCGCGAGCACGTAGAAACAGCTGCAGAGCAGCCGCAAAATAGAATCCGCAAAATAGAAACCGCAAAATAGAAACCAAAAAGCTGTATGGTGTCACTTGCGTTAAATACATATCAACAAGTCGGTAGTGCGGTAGGCGCTAACATTGGCGCTGTTTCGCTGGACGTAGGAATGGCTAGCCAAGAGCAGCAGCTATCCTTTGATATGCAGGCGTTGCTTAGCTTTGATAAATTTCTGGTGATGCCAAATATTGCTAGTGCTGTAAGAGCGGAGATTGCTGCTGGTGCGGCTTCAAGTGTTCAGTCAGAGCCGAGATTTGCACAATCGATAGTCAGTGAATTCTTGGCCCAACAGGCCCTAGCTCAAGATTTGCATCAGCCTTCAGCAGCATTCAGTTTTGCTGCAGCAGAGGCGCGACTTCGAGAGCTGCAGGCGGTGAACCAGTGGCTGGTAATGCTTGGCATGGAGATGGGGGAATCACCGGCTCTTAGGGCGAGCTCTGAGACAACCCCATACGAGCAAGCCGTGAGCGCATTTATTAATTCAGATACTACTAGATCCACTACCCTGGTAGCCTAGCTCACACTAAGCCTTCCACAAGCTAAAACCGAAAATCGGGATTTAAGGCACGCTGCGAGTTTTAGTATCAGATACCATTGAGCAGCTTGGCTTACGGCGCTGATGTGAGCGTATGGCTAATCCGTATTTTTTACGAAGCTCACTGCGCTCACCGTGAAAAATTCGGGCTAGCCCACAAATCCCTATATAGTGATTTGCAAAAATCCGTGCCAGTAAAACTGGCAAGGCTTTTGCCGTAAATCACTATCGGTTGTTGTTTTGATTCGCGTCCGCGAATCGATAACGTTTTTCAAGAGCCGTTATATCGCTAATGACTTTTGGAAAACGTCATATACGTTGTAGCCTAGAACTAATATGTATCTTCGACCACTCTTTGCTCAGCTACCTTTAACTAGATTACTATCTAAACTGCTATCTAGATTACCTTGGGAGCTTAAAATTCTCTGGTCACTTGTGGCGCTGGTCACCCTATCAGGCTGCTCACAGTCACCCTCGGTATCAGATGAACACTTAACTGCGACCTTAGTTGCGGATCAAGACTCGGTCTCACCAGGATCTACCTTTACACTAGGGGTAAACTTTAACCTTGAACCCGGTTGGCATATCTATTGGAAGAATCCGGGTGATTCAGGGTTGCCGCCGCGCTTCTCTTGGAGCTCAACCGGAGCTGCAGTCACTATTCGCGATCCCCTCTGGCCCTATCCGCAGCGGCTTGCTGCCGGGCCACTCGTTAATTACGGATACAGCGATGTTCTGATACCGTTTCCGGCCTCAGTAGTATCCAGCGCTTCAGGGTCATCGGTAACGATCGCTCTTAAGCTTGAGTGGCTTGTTTGCAAAGATGAATGCCTACCAGGAGAGGGTACCCTGCACCTTGCGCTACCACTAGCCTCTAATCCGGGTTTTCCCTCAAAGGCGGCGCCGCTCTTTGAACGCGCTTATGAACGTATTCCCCAACCCCTAGAGCGAGTCTCAATCGCTATAGAAGAGCAGTCTGAGCGAGTAACTATCGCTCTAATACCAATCGATCAACGAGCGTTACCGGGAGGTGTAATCTTCTTCCCAGAGGATCGTCGCATTATCTCTAATGCCAGTCCTCAGCAGGTCACTCGTGATGGCGATTCGCTACGCATATCGCTAGCGCGCGACCTATCAAATCAGGAGCCGATTGAGCGTATACGCGGAGTTCTCTTCTCTCAGCAAGGGTGGTCAGCTAGCGGAAAAGCTAAAGAAAAAACCCTCGCTGTTTCGATCGATACTAATCCTGACGCACCCACGAGCACCACTGATGAAGCTTTGGCTGCGGCAACTAGTTTAGAAGATTCCAATTTAGCTCCACAAACAGGGCTTTTAACAGCGCTGCTATTTGCGTTCATCGGTGGAGTTATACTTAACCTAATGCCGTGCGTATTTCCGGTACTCTCAATTAAGGTCGTTAGCTTTCTTGAACAATCGCACTTTGAACCGCGCCTTGCACGCAAACACTCACTCGCATTTGCTGCCGGGGTAATCGTGTCATTCTGGATCCTTGCGGCGATTATTCAAACTGTTCGAGTAGGGGGAGAGCAGCTTGGATGGGGCTTTCAACTTCAATCGCCAACCTTTGTTGCTGCGATGATCGTTACTTTTTTAACCCTTTCACTCATCTTCCTGGCAAATATAACCGTAGGCCAAACGCTGCAAAACATTACCGGTCGCTGGCGGCTCTCCGCTAACTATCTGGGCTCGTTCCTAAGTGGAGTTCTGGCGACTGCTGTTGCCACACCGTGCACAGCCCCCTTTATGAGCACAGCTCTTGCGGCAACTCTTAGCCTGCCAGCATCGCTTGCATTCCTGGTATTCACTGCGATCGGATCTGGCATGAGCACGCCGTACGTATTGCTTTCTTACAAGCCGAACCTATTGCGTTTACTACCGCGCCCCGGTGAGTGGATGGAGAGCTTTAAACAGCTAATGGCCTTTCCGCTCTTGGCAACCGTTGTCTGGCTTACACGGGTCTTTACTCGTCAGATGGGGCTTGAGCCCCCAGGCCTGACAGTTGTAGTGAATCTTCTCTGGGGCCTTCTGGCGATCGGTTTTGGATTCTGGATCTTTGTGCGTGCTAATCACACGCAGATTAATACCCGTCGTCGCATTGTACACTTAACTGCGGTAGCACTTATTATTCTAGGTGGGTACACGGCGATCCCCAACTCGCATCAGGTCGAAGAGAGTCGTCTAAGAGCCTGCGCTCCGAGTGGTGCTGTGGCAACATTTACTGATAGCCACGGTCTTTTGTGGGAGTCTTTCTCGGAGGAACGCCTAGCTAAGGTACTAGCGCAAGGTCGCCCTGTGTTGCTCGATTTTACCGCAGAGTGGTGTATCACCTGTCAGGTTAATGAGCGTGTAGTTTTTAGCTCTGAAAAGGTGCGTGACCTGCTAGTTCTTAAGAACGTGACTTTAATGCGCGGTGATTGGACATCTCAGAACCCAGCAATCACATCAGCGCTTAAAAGGTTCGGGCGTAGTGGCGTACCACTTAATGTACTAATAAGCTCACCGACTGCACCGCCACTGGTTCTGCCAAACATCCTGACCCCCGGTATAGTACAAGATGCGCTCGAACGGCTCGGCTAGCGGGTAGATTTAGCGCGCGTAAACAAGCAAATCGTAACTACTCACCGGTTTTTACCTAAATTCGGCAGTTAAGGAGAACGAAAATGGTGCAGGTGGCTAAAAGCACCAAGTATTTTGAACTTTTCTTAAGGCTTGAACCCTGGCACCGTCAGGGTGAGCACCGAAAATTCAAAAGCCGCAGTGATTTTAGCCAGATGCGCCGTTTTCGGGCCCGCAACTGCTGAATTTAGGTTTATAGTCCAAAGCCTCGGCTAAAGGCCTATGTGAACCTAAAAAGCTGTTGCTAGTCTGCAAATTGGGCATCTATATTAACGGGCAAGATTACGCAAATCGATTAGACAATCCGGTGGAGCCTTAACATATGAATCGTTCTATATTTCTGATAGCTAGTGGCTTTATGACAGCTATTGGTGTTCTACGCAGCTTTCAATTACGTGGCTTATCCTATCTCCTTAGCTTTGTCTTAGCCTATAGTGCAATGAGTGCAGCCTGTATCGCCCCGGCAAACGCTGAGACAGCGATCACAGGCAAGCCGGCTCCTAGCTTTACCCTTACCAACGCACTCGGTCAGGCAGTCAACCTTGAAGGGCTTAGAGGAAAAGTAGTCGTTCTCGAATGGTTTAATCCTGGATGTCCATTTGTAAAAAAGTTCTATGCTAAGGGCGATATGCAGGGATTCCAGCGGCAGGTGCGCGAACTTGGTGGTCAGTGGCTAACAATTAACTCATCAGCCCGTGGAAAGCAGGGCCATATCGCAGGCACGGATGCCGCTGCGACTGCAAATGAAGCGGGACTAGACCCAGCGACCCTGCTACTTGATCCTGATGGTTCAGTCGGCAGGCAGTACGGCGCAAAGACTACTCCACACATCTTTGTGGTCGATTCCAAAGGTATCCTGGCTTACGCTGGCGCTATCGACAACATACCATCAACTAACCAAGCAGATATCGCCTCAGCAACCAACTATGCGATTAGCGCCGTGAGAGCCCTTGCACGTGGTGAATCACCAGCACCTGCGAATACTGAGGCGTATGGTTGCTCAGTGAAGTACTAGCAAAATACGGTAGTAGAAGATGCAGCAGCAGGGCTCCACGCGAGCAACCGATATCGGGCTAAGAAACGCACGTATCGGGATGATCATTAACTGTATGCTAACCCTCACAAAGGGTATCGCTGGGATCGTCGGCCATTCGTATGCTCTGGTAGCTGATGCCATAGAGTCAGCCTCTGATATTATTACCTCGGGAGTCGTGGCATTTGGCTTTCGGATGGCTGGTAAGCCTGCTGACAAAAATCACCCCTATGGCCACGGTAAATTTGAGCCACTCTCGGCAGCAATTGTAGCACTGATCCTTTTGGGCGCCGCGATTCTAATCGCTGTAGAGAGCGTCAAAGAGATCCTCACTCCGCACCACTCACCTGCGCCGTTTACTCTCGGAGTGCTGGTGGTAGTTATTCTGGTAAAAGAGATCCTGTTTCGCTCGGTACTAAAGGCAGGTAAAACGATCGGCAGCACAGCCCTTAAAACCGACGCATGGCATCATCGCGCCGATGCAATAACCAGCCTGGCTGCCTTCGTTGGAATCTCTATCGCGCTTATTGGTGGCCCTGGATATGAAAGCGCCGACGATTTTGCCGCCCTTATCGCTGCAGTTATCATAGCGATAAATGCCTCTCTGTTGATACGACCGGCGCTACTAGAGCTAATCGACACCGCCCCAGATCCTGAGCTGGCGGCCCAAGTGCGTTTGGTGGCCGAGCAAGTTTCAGGTGTGCTGGGTACACACAAATGCCAGATACGTAAACTTGGAGTTGATTACTTCGTGGATCTCGATGTGCTCTGCGATCCCGACCTAACTATCCGTGCTGGACACGAGATAGCTCACGACGTGGGCGAGCGACTCCATTCTGAATTTGCGCAGATACGCAAAGTGCTCGTGCATGTTGAGCCATCGGACGACTACGGTAGGCGCTCTAGAGAGAGAAATGAAGAATCCTAAAGCTGCTCTATCGCACCTCATCTCGTCGCGGGTATACCTTTGCCATAAGCACACTTGTGATCAAAAAGTCTGCACTTGCTCGGTTACAAGCAATCGGAATCTCATATAGCGCTGATATCCGAAGTAGCGCCTTAATATCAGGGTCATGCAGCTGCGCTGTTGGCGGATCCCAGAAGAAAAAGGTAACCGTTTAACCTCTAGCTAACTCCCTGCAAAGACAATCCCAAGGGGAGTTACCTTGTAGCTTTGCCGTCTGGAATAGCGAGCAGAAACGAGCTATCCACAGAAGCCCACGCCGAGAGCGAGAGCCTTGAGAGATCTTTCGCAATCGAACGAGATGTCTAATAGTTCTCTCGGCACGGTTATTCTAAATTCAGCAGTTAAGAAGCACGAAAATGGTGCAGATGGCTAAAAGCACTTCGTCTTTTGAATTTTCGGTGCTCACCCTGACGGTGCCAGGGTTAAAGCCCCCGAAAAGTTCAAAATCCTGTGTGCTTTTAGCCACCTGCACCATTTTCGTGCTCCTTAACTGCTGAATTTAGGTTAAAGCTCTATCCTGGAGATGCAGACCACGTACCTCCACCCTACTCTCAAAAATATCGGCAGACCTTCATCGCACAGCCACCGCAGTTCAGCTATTTACGAAAAAACAATCGATCTTCTTATTCATCTTATCTATATCCATAACTCAGAGCGCCGATAACGGAATGTGTAGCACATTAGGTGTCAACCAGAAGCAATCCTCCTGCGCCGAGATCACTACGCCGGGGCCTTTTACCCCATGGATCTGAAGGAACCGCTGAATGCCTTGAGCGTCCGCTGCAGAAGGCTGTCCAGTCAATTTGCACTCAATTGGGATCGTCACGTCTGAGGTTAGCTCAACTACGAAATCAACCTCATCGCGCTCACCAGAGCGCCAGTGATACACAGGCGGTCGAATCCCCTCGCGACTAAGCAGCGCAAACAGGGCGTGTGCACAGAGAGTTTCGAAAGCCGCGCCAAAAGAGGGAGACTCACGCGCCAAGTCACTTGCGCGAAAGCCAAGGAGATGTAGTAACAGCCCACTATCACAGAGGATCAGTTTGGGTCGCTTAACCTCGCGCTTGGTTACTTGCCGCGAATATCCCGGGATTCGGCGTATCACGAAAGCCGCCTCGAGCACCGACAGCCAATCGTGAATCGTACTCTGAGGTATACCTGAATCGCGAGCCAATGCTTCTACGTTTAACAATCGGGCAGATGTATTGGCCACGAAACGCAAGAACCGTTCAAAGCGCCCGAGGTCCGATATCTCGGCCAGGTCGCGCAGATCTCGGGTTAGGAATGTTTGAATATAATCGCTTAGACGTTGAGCCACCGTAGCGTCATCAGGGCTGTGATCAGCAAGCACCATGCGCGGGAATCCACCTCTAAACACCAGCTCTGCTGGCGGGAGCGGCCAGGGGAAGCGACGACCGACCGGTGGACTTTGCAACCACTCCGCGAGTGAGTTCGGATTCTGTTCATCAGCACGAAGCTCGCTGGGAGTCATACCTGAAAGCTCCAAGATCCCAACTCTGCCAGCTAGCGACTCGGACACCTCTTTCATCAGCTGCAAGGGCTGTGAACCGGTGAGGAGGATCTCGCCCAGCCCAGGATTATTTTGGTCTATAAGATCTTTAAGCTCCAGAAAGAGCTCCGGCACTCGCTGAACCTCGTCAAAGATGCAGGGGGGCGGATGATTGCGTAGGAAAAGCGCTGGGTCGCTTCTAGCCTCAGAGACAATTCCTGCCCGGTCGAGTAGAACCCACTCGTGCCCCGGGAAGGAGTGTCGCACCAATTCGGTCTTGCCCGCCTGGCGAATACCGGTCACCAGAACGCAGCTATACATCCCTGCAAGTGCGCGCAGCCTAGGTTCTAGAGTTCGCTTGTAGTACATGTCTTAAGGCTAAATCACTAACCCTCTCAGCGCAATTCAAAAATCACGGCGGTGCCGTAGATTTTGCAAATAGTTGAGATCGCTGAGCCACTGGTGCCAGGCTACTTTGGGATTCAACCTAAATTCAGCAGTTGCGGGCCCGAAGACGGCGCATCTGGCTAAAATCACTGCGGCTTTTGAATATTTGGGTGCTCACCCTGACGGTGCCAGGGTTCAAGCCTTAAGAAAAGTTCAAAATACTTCGTGCTTTTAGCCATCTGCACCATTTTCATACTCCTTAACTGCCGAATTTAGGTTCAACTTTCCGCACTCGACTAACTTGGTTACTCCTACA
>CAZZLV010000119.1:0-7883 GCA_964655155.1 uncultured Bdellovibrionales bacterium | reverse complement strand
TACGGCAAAAGCCTTGCCAGTTTTACTGGCACGGACTTTTGCAGATCACTATAGCAAGTTCCGTGAAATCCCAGCCAGCTACGGTGTCCAGCTACGGTGTCCAGCTACGATGCCCTAGACAAAACTGAACTAGGGTCGACCGGAGCCCCATTTTTACGTGTTTCGAAATAAAAATTTCGTCCCTTTGAATCCGCTGCTGATGTGACGCCGATTACATCTTTGCGCTGAATTATGTCACCCTGCCTGACGTGACTCTTGCCCAGCCTGCCGTAAAGAGAATAACTCCGCTCTCCGTGATCAATAATAACTACGGTATCATACCCCGGCATAAGCCCCGCAAACGCCACCCTGCCACCTAAGACCGCTTTTACTTGACTCCCCTCAGGGGTCTTGTACTCTAATCCTTTGCTGAACACCATGTCGGCAAAGCTAGTGACCTTATTGCTGCCAAAACGTTGCACAATCTCTCCGGCAACTGGGTATACCAGCCGCGCCGTTTGAGCAAACAGGCCACCTGGATGCATTACCTGGGGTAACGAGACCCCCTGGTCTGGCGCAATCTTAGGCGCATCAGGACTTCTATCGCCTTCGGACTCTCCAGTCGGTGCCAGCGCATCTACCGCACCACCCTGCGCTACCTGATCGCTCTGTCGTGGCTTATCGTCGCCACTCATAATGACCCGCAGCAACGCCTCAAGTTTATCTGCTTCCGCAGTCAATGAATCTAACGAGCGCTTGGCTGCCTGTTGGCGGTTCTGGATCTGCTGAATCACGCTCCGCAACTTGCCTTTTTGCGCCTCAAGCTCGACTCGTTTGGACTGCAGCCCATCCTGGATCGCCTTGCCCTCCTCAAGCGCCTTGTCAAGCGCGCGCCGAGTCGCTAGCAGCTCCTCAACTGCGCGAGTTACATCACTAAACCGAGCATCATCATAGCGCCTCAAGGTACTTGCATAGACCGCGACACGCTCTACAGCACCGGTCTGTGCCGCTCCCAGAACCATCGTGCGCTCACTTAGAGAGGAATTGATGTACAGGGTACGAAGCCGGTTGCGAATTAACGTTTGTTGGCGCACTACTCGCGCCTCAGCAGCCTTGAGGTCAATCAGTAGTTTCTCCTTGCGACGCAAGACCTGCATGCTCTCGGTAAGCAGCGTTTGCTCCTCTTGCCCCAGCCGTCGGATCTCATCCTCCAACTTGGTCTCATCCTTCTTAAGCTTGCGAAATTCGGCCTTGAGCCCCTCTATCGTCCTCTCCGTCGTTGCAACATCGGAGCGAATCTTGCTAAGCCGTGCCGCTATATCACTTGTCTGCGCCTGCACATGACACAGCGCCACAACCAGCAACCCTAGCTGCAGGCATCCCAGCCCAAAGCGTCTGCACAAAGCACTGAGTAGCCTATTAGGTACTGCGATCATTATCTTCTAGCCTTATTTTCCACACTCTCGCCACGCAGTAATTTCTAGCTCTCTTGCAAGAAACGTCGCACCGCAAGGAAGCTTCCAACAAATCCGACCAGAGCACCTGCACCTAGGATAATTCCAAGATAAGGCAGGGGGATAAACACAAACGAGGGCATCAGCACCCGTAATAGCTCCGCCTCCCCGAGAAAATTCCTCACAAATAAGAAAACCACAAACACCCCCGCCAAGCCGACAGCGGCGCCGGTCACCCCTTGCACTAACCCCTCCAGCAAGTATGGAACGTAGATTGCCGGCTGTCTGGCACCCACTAGCTGCATAATCTCAATCTCAGTTCTGTGGTTATAAAGCGCCAATTTGATCGTATTAGCAATTATAAAGCCAGCAACGATAAAAAGAAAAAACATACCGAGACCGCCAAGCACTCGCACCAGTCCGATCATCTTACGGATCTGCTGTACTCCACCACGGCTATACCGGATGCTCTCTACTTTGCTTGAGTCACCTAGCCTTTTTGTAACCTGAGCATACACCGATTCTGCTTCTTCAGCAGACTTCAATTGAACCTGTACGGAAGCTGGCAATGGATTATCAGCATCTAGCCCCTCCAGAATACTAGCATCATCACCAAGTGAGCTTCGAAAAAACTGCAACGCTTGTCCTTTGTCGATGTATGTAACCGTAGCTCCATTCGAAAGTTCATGCATTTGCCGAGAGATCGAGTCTACATCCCCCTGTGACAAACCATCCTTCAGAAACACCATCACGGTAAGCTCGCCACCTCCGCGCGCTACCGCGCGTGATGCGTTCTGAATGCAGAGTAGAAACAACCCGAGGAGAAAAATTGCTACCGATATCGTAACAACGGTGAGAACTGAGGTGATTGAAGACCTTCGCACATTCTCTACAGCTTGACGGATACAGTGGCTCACCACGGCGAGCAGCGACACACGATCAACTCCATCACCTTCGCCCCAAATCGAGGTGATGCCGATAGCTGATCTTTTTTCGGTTGGTAGGCTCATAGTCCTATCCCCCGTACGCCACTCGCGCGTGAAAAGTCACCGATCATTCGCCCCCGGTCGAGCACCACCGTGCGCCTGTTTAATTCTTCGATGATTGAAAGGTTGTGCGTTGCAACAACAACAGTAACTCCGGCAGCGTTGGCCTCCAAAAGCAGATCAAATACCCTTCTACTCATCTCCTGATCAAGGTTACCGGTTGGCTCATCAGCGAGGATGAGTCTCGGCTTGCGGATTAACGCTCGAGCGACGGCAACCCGCTGTTGCTCTCCTCCAGAAAGGGTAACCGGATAGGCCTCTGCCCGATCCTGCAGCCCCATCGCATGCAGCAACAACATGGCTAGTCGACGACGTTCTCGCACTGCCACACCGAGCACCTCAAGCCCATAGGCCACGTTATCAAGCACACTACGACGTGGCAGTAACTTATAGTCCTGGAAGATCACACCGATCTCACGTCGTAGCGCGGCGATCCCCTCACGTCTAACTGAGGATAGGTTACGCTGCCCCACCAAAACCTCGCCATTTGAGCAACTCTCCGCTCCGAAAAGCAGCTTTAGCAACGTACTTTTACCTGCACCACTGGCTCCAGCAACAAACAAAAAATCACCTTCGCTCACCTGCAGATCGATACCACGGAGAGCGGCCTGGTCGGGTGGATATATCTTTGAAACTCCATGAAGGTGAATCATATTCCGGGCTGGCGCCTCCTGGAACCTGTGTTAGAGCATGCCCGAATCATGCACCCCCCGCTCCAGGTTTGTTACAACTGAAAGCTCCTGTTGCATCACAGTTTTTGTATGAGTACGATGCTTCAGTGCCATTCAATTTTTATTCCTTATTTCATCTTACTGCTAGAGCCTCTTTTATCCGGGCGTGTTTTATGAGTTGCGCGCTCTTGGCCTGCTCCTCTCAGCCGGCACCTACCACAGTGCCCTTGGAGAGCGTTGCTGTTCACCACGACGATTGCAAACGCCTCTCCGGCCCCTTGAGCAGACCAGTGGTATACGAATGCCAAGCTAACGGCGCCAAGGTATTTGTGACAACTCTGAAAGATTGCTCCATCCCTGAAAAGTTCACCTTTCAGACGACCACCAGACAGCTTTTTGTAGGCCTGCTTGGACTAAAGGTAGTCAGCCAGGATCCAGTTCTAATCGGCAAAACCCGAGCCCTGCAAACTGTGGTCACTGGAACCTTAGATGCTGAGCCGGTACTAATGTCGGCCTTTACCTTCAGAAAACAGAACTGCGTTACCGATATAGTGCTGTGGCAAAGTGCCGCGTCACTGCAAGTTTCCGACGATTTGCTCTCAATTTTTTCACGCTCGACTTCACAATTGACGGCCCGGCTCCTGGATGAATCACTCTCTTTGCTCAACGCTTCTAACATTTTCTCGGATGGCATTTCAGATGGTGCAGGTTAAAAGCCACCTCCGCGCGATTGGGTCCTATACACATTTAGTGTGGGATGTTCTTCGGGATATCCGACGCCACGGTATCGATGTGCGGGAAACTGCGCGCCACACAATCGCCATCGGAATTAACTCTCTGCCGATTATCCTACTCACTGCTATTTTTACAGGGATGGTGCTGGCTCTTCAAACGGCTTACGGGCTGCAACGATTTGGGGCCAAGAATTACGTCGGCAACCTCGTTGGACTGGCCCTATCGCGTGAGCTAGGTCCGGTTCTTACCGCGGTAATGGTCTGTGGTCGAGTCGGCGCAGGGATCGCTGCAGAGCTGGCTTCGATGGTGGTCACCGAGCAGGTCGATGCTATCCGTGCCCTCGGTGGCGACCCGATCCGTAGACTTGTAACCCCGCGACTTGTTGCCGGCACGATCTCAATGCCGCTCCTGGCTGGACTAGCCCTTCTGATTGGAGTCTGGGGTGGCTTGATTGTAGCCGTCGGCGAGCTTGGGATCTCGACACACCAGTACTACCGCTCATATCTCTATGCAGTACAGATACGCGATGTAGTCGATGGATTAATAAAGAGTTGCGCCTTCGGAATGATCGTCGTCTCAATCGCCTGTTACAAAGGACTTGCATGCCGCGGTGGAACCGAGGGGGTCGGGAGAACCACCACCTCGGCCGTAGTCACCGGATCACTTGCTGTTTTTGTCTCCAACTATTTTATTACCAAGCTTCTGATCATTCTTAATTTCAAATGAATGTGCAGCTTCCCACCGTTGAATTTGTTGATGTACACACTTCGTTTGGGTCGAACCACGTGCACCGCGGACTAAATTTCTCACTACAACCTGGGGAGGTCACCACGCTGCTCGGGCCAAGTGGCGCAGGTAAGACCATTATCCTAAAACTGATTATGGGACTGACGTGGCCCCAACGGGGCTCAGTTCGAGTCATGGGTAACGATATAACCTCAATCTCTGAGCATGCATTGAGCGCATTGCGAGTGAACATAGGCATGTTATTTCAGGGTGCTGCTCTCTTTGATTCATTAACGGTCTTTGACAATGTAGCCTACGGACTGCGCGAGCGTGGGGAACGCGATGAGGCCAAGATTAGATCTGTCGTCGAATCACGATTGGAGATGGTAGGACTCCTTGGTATCGAAAAGAAAATCCCATCCCAGTTATCCGGAGGGCAAAAAAAACGTGTGGGTTTGGCGCGAGCTCTGGCTTCGTCTCCTAAAATCATGCTCTATGATGAACCGACAACTGGTCTCGACCCAACCTCGACTCGGAAAATAGACGATCTGATCGTGAAATTTGCCAAAGAATCAGGTATTACTTCCCTGGTAGTCACGCACGACATTCAGAGTGCGCGTCGGGTGTCTGACCGCTGGATGCTACTGAGCAAAGGGGTGATAGCAGCAGCCGGTCGAGCAGACCATCTGGCTGATGAGAGCCAACTGGTATCGGACTTCGTGTCAGGGCAATGGAAGGATGAGCTATGAAGCTGCGCAATGAGGTAAAGGCCGGGGGATTCGTTCTTGTCAGCCTGGTACTGTTAGGGGCGCTCGTACTCGTTATGGGTCGCGAGCGCCAGATCTTCGCCAAGCAGAGCAAGTTCTACGCCTTTTTTAAGGACGTTAGGGGGCTCTCTGCCGGCGCACCGGTGCGCATGGGAGGTATCCCTGTTGGTCGGGTCGACAAGGTTGGCTTTTCCAACGATCCGCAGGATACCCAGGTGCGCGTAACGATCCTAGTCAATGATGACTACCTCGACCGGATCCGCAGAGACTCTTTGGTGCTGATAGATACGCAAGGACTTCTTGGAGATCGTTTTGTTAGCCTGACGAGTGGAGTCGATCCAACGCGAGTCAGCCCTGGCAATCAACTTGCTTCTCAAGAGATCGCTGACCTGCAGCAGGTCATGCAGCGCGCTCACTCGGCGGTTGAGAACACCAGCGAGATAACCGAGCGGATTAATCAAGCGCTCGAAGGGCTTTCACCAGAAACATTTCGAAACATAGCATCAGCATCCCAGAGCGTAGCTGAGATATTCAAGGCGATAAAAAACGAAGAGGGTTTCATTCATCGGCTGATCTATTCGGAGGCTGAAGGTAAAAAGCTCATCAGCAGTATTACCGAAACAAGCAAAGATATCTCTGACCTATCGCATGAAATCCGCAACGGAAGAGGTGTTCTGCACGCCCTAGTCTACTCCGATGGAGGTGATCGCGCAGTGCAGCGGCTTTTTGATGCCTCAGATAGTGTGGCATCGGCCAGTGACAACCTTTCAGCTCTCCTGCTGCAGGCCAAGAACGGCAAAGGTCTCCTGCATGATCTAGTCTACACAGAGGTCGACCCCGGAGTGGTAGCAAAGAGGATTGAGCAGGTACTTATAGCGCTGGCAACTATGGCCACGAACTTAAAGACAGCGTCTGAGTCGCTAGTTCAGGGAACAGGCACACTAGGCGCCCTCCTGGTCGATCCAAAGCTATACGATAACCTTGTCGAGGTGACCGATGGAGCAAAGAGGAGCTTTATCTTGAGACAGGCTATTAGAAGTTCGCTCAAGCAGTGACGGGGATAAACCTAAATTTGGCATAGGTTAAAGTACATGGGTGCACTTGCAAATTCCGGAGCACCGCGCGCTTCGCGAAAAGCACGGCCCAGCCCCTCGCAAAAAATCACAATTGAGGTGTTGCTCATCGATTGCTTTTCGCCTCTCTTACTTACCGCAACTTCAACGAGGTTAAAGAAAGAATCGCCAGGACGATCGACAGGATCCAGAAGCGCACAATGATCTTTGGCTCAGGCCAACCGAGCAGCTCGAAGTGGTGATGAATTGGCGCCATCTTAAAGATGCGCTTCTTGGTCGCTTTGTAGTAATAGCGCTGAATCACCACTGAAGCTGCTTCGATTACAAAAACCCCTCCTGCAACAATGAGAATGAGCTCCTGCTTTACCAGCACAGCGATAAATCCAAGGGTTCCGCCAAGAGCCATCGAGCCTGTATCACCCATGAACACCTGGGCTGGAAAGGTATTATACCACAGGAATCCGAGACCGGCAGCCAACATAGCTGCCAGAATAATTCCGATCTCGCCGGCACCTGGGACATGATGGATTCCAAGATATCCTGCATATATAGAATTACCGGCTAAATATGCAAAAACCCCGTAGGTACAGGCAACAGTCATTGCCGGTCCGATCGCCAAGCCGTCGAGACCATCGGTAAAGTTTACTGCGTTTGAGGTAGCTGTAAGCACAAAAGCCGCAAAGAGCACGAATCCTATTACTCCAAGATGAATCGTCACATCTTTAACGAACGGGACAAATAGATCCGTGGAGCCGCCAAGCAGAACCAGCACCACAGCGGAGCCGGCCCCTAGACCGATCTGCCAGAGCAACTTTCCACACTCAGATAGCCCTTTGGAGTTCTGCTTGGTTATCTTCTTCCAATCATCGATAAATCCGAGGTAGGCAAAGCCAACCATCATCACCATGGTTAACCATACCTTTGCGTTTGAGAGGTCGGCAAATAGCAGCGTCGCCAGCAAAATCGCAACAACTACAACCATACCACCCATAGTTGGGGTTCCGCGCTTGCCTTCATGAGCTTTAGGGCCATCATCACGGATCGGTTGGCCTTTCACCCCACGATGCTGCAACCAACTAATAAATAAAGGCTGACAAACGAGCACAAATCCGAACGCAAAGAGAAACGCCAGCATCGCTCGAAAGGTCTGATACTTAAAAACATTGAGCCAATTAAAGGAATCTTGGAGGGATGTGAGGAGATGGTACAACACGATCGTTCAACGCCTGCCCGGATTGAGTTTCTAGCCTGCCACACGCCAGTGCTCACCACTGACGCTTGCCACCGTGAGAATAACCCAGAAGAGCAGTCTAGAGACAGCCCAAGTTTCCCGACAGCATTTGCATATTGAAGCTTGCAAACCAACTCTTGCTCTTAAACCTATAGTGATCTGCAAAAGTCCGTGCCAGTAAAACTGGCAAGGCTTTTGCCG
>CAZZLV010000118.1:0-7933 GCA_964655155.1 uncultured Bdellovibrionales bacterium | reverse complement strand
AGGGTGAGCACCGAAAATTCAAAAGCCGCAGTGATTTTAGCCAGATGCGCCGTTCTCGGGCCCGCAACTGCCGAATTTAGGGTAATAGCAAGAGTATGAATGTATGGTTGAAGACTGTTCTCAAAAAATTACCGCAGTCAGCGATACATTGCGCACATACTATTGGTCGTGGCTAGTGTACGAAACTACCTCATCAACCCAATCCCTTGTATCATTTCTGATTGACCGCTTACCGCATATCACCGCAAGTACGTGGCCGGAACGTTTCGAATTCGGTGGGGTGTACGTGAATGGTATCGAAGCTTTGTCGGATATTAAGCTACCAATTCCGTGCAAGGTAGAATACTACGAGCCAAAGTTTGAGATATCTGAAGCCCGATCTATATTTCCTCCATTTATTGATGATTATGTTTTGTACCGCGATGCGCATATAATCGCAGTATATAAGCCTCCTGGGCTTTCAAGTATGCCGGCAAAGGAGCAACGTCACTTTAGCGTTAAGGCATCAGTCGAAAGACATCTCGGCGTCACTGTGCATATGCCCTCTCGACTAGATGTATCGGCACAAGGTCTTATGATTATGAGTGGCTCTGAAAGCGCTCATGCTAGACTACAGCAAGCTTTTGAACATCGAGAAGTTATTAAGGAGTATCGATGTGCATCGACATCAGAGAGCCCTTGGATCTCCAAGACGATTGAGCTGCCGCTCGGCAGAGATACCCGGCACCCTGTGCTAAGACGAGTAGACCATGAGTCGGGAAAACCTGCCAAGACGGAGTTCATCTCAATCGGCCGAGCGAGATCTGAAGATCTCTCTGTTCATGTATTTCGCGCACTACCAACTACTGGACGCACTCACCAAATTCGAGTTCATGCCACTGCATCAAGCATTCCACTAGTTGGCGACCGCTTTTACGGGGGAACGCCGGCATCGCATCTACACCTTGTTAGCTACGCCCTTATGATCAAACATCCGGTCAGTGGTATTGACTTACGACTTTCTCTTCCGCGACGACTTCTTCCTGAGTGGATTGCGGATTAGCCCGAATATTGCGTGAAAGTGCAAGATTCGCGCGAGCAAGTGCAAGGAAGCACTTGCCAATTCCGAAGCGCACAGGAGGAATTTGGAGCATTTTTCACGGCGAGCGCAGCGAGCTTCGTGAAAAATACGGATTAGATACAGAACAAGTGAACGTGCGCACGCACACCATAACGTGGGTCATACTGCGCAAGCTAGAGCAGCTCTTTTCAGCTTGTTAAGATTTAAACCGGCGAAAGTATCAAGTATAGTGCAACAAAAGCTGGGCGTGCTTGCAAAACTCGCAGGGCAATTGCTTATAGTGATTTGCAAAAGTCCGTGCCAGTAAAACTGGCAAGGCTTTCGCCGTGAATCACTATAGGTTGTTGTTTTGATTCGCATCCGCGAATCGATAGCGTTTTTCAAAAGCCGCTATATCGCTCATGACTTTTGAAAAACGCTATAGAACCACTAAAGATTATTTATTTTCGTAAAATGCAGTAGGAAAACTATGCCCACCAATGTTTTGATCGTAGAGGATGAGACTATCGTTGCTCTTGATATATCACACGAACTGACTTCAGCCGGATATACCGTTGCGGCACAGGTCACTAACGGTAGAGATGCGATCGCGAAATCCCTAGAGCTTAAGCCTGATGTAATACTTATGGATATCACTCTACCTGGGGATATCGATGGCATCAAAGCAGCAGAAGAGATAGGGCAGAAACTTGGAACTCCAATTATCTTTGTAACTGCGCACTCTGATGAAGTAACTCTACAAAGAGCTAAGCTCACGCGCCCATCGGGTTATGTCATGAAGCCCTTTGAGCCCAATGAACTGAGAGCCAACATCGAGATAGCGCTACACCGTACAAAAACAACTCCTAGCGCTGCCGAAGAGATTGAAGAGCCTGATTTTTTCCCTGCATTTGAAGAGGGTGAGACCGCCGAGGCTGGCTACGTTATCGACCGAAACAAACTTGAAGCAGTAGAATCGATCTCCCTATTCTCAGGCATTCCTCCCCGCGAGCTCAATGATCTGACACGTTCGGCCACCATCAACGATGTAAGTGCAGGAGAGTACCTATCGATGGATGGCGAGCGGCCCAACTTCGGATTTATGGTACTTTCCGGCCGACTGGCCGTCATCAAATCAACTCAGCACGGCAAGGAGTTGACGCTGGACCTTCTCATACCCGGAGACTGCTCTGGAATTATTAGAGCTCTTGAACCCTCTGAAGTCGACACATCCATCCGGGGTCAAACAGATGCCAAGCTTCTTGCCATACCCACTGCGCAACTCCGCACACTAGCAGAGAAGCACCCGAGCATCTATCGATACATAACTACTGAATTGATGCGTCATAATCGACGTACTAATGATCTAGCCTTAGGCCTCGCTCATTCAAGAGTTGAAAGTCGCATAGTAGCAACTCTCCTGGCGCTAGCACCCAGATTCGGTCGTCCTTCAACGAGTGAAGATACGACACGTATATTTCTCACCAGAAAGGAGCTTGCAGACCTCACCGGAACAACACCTGAGACAGCGATCCGGGTAACAAAAAATCTTGAGCGCGAAGGGTTCCTTGATCTGACTAAACCGGGTGTTATTAAGATACTCTCGCTGCAGCAGCTAAGAGGGATTATTGAATAAATCTATAGTGATTTGCAAAAGCCCGTGCCAGTAAAACTGGCAAGGCTTTTGCCTTAAACCTAAATTCGGCAGTTGCGGGCCCGAAAACGGCGCATCTGGCTAAAATAAACCCAGCAGGGTTTAGTATCCAACCGGAAGATTAGCAAAGTAGATATCTCGCTCAAGACTGGCGTGAATCACTACCCTGCTCTGCCGCCTTTTTTAGTTCAAACAAGTTGAGGTCGTGGACAGCAAGGAGCCAAAATCCAACGATGATCATCATCAAGTAAGTTAAACCGTGTGCAACGAGTGAATACACCTTCGCATCTGACTCTGGATATGCAAAGAGACTTGCCGCTGCAACACATCCGATCTGAAATACCCCAACAAAACCGGGAGCTGACGGTAGTGCTATCGCCAAAGCAACAAATACGCCTAACGCCACACTTAGAAGAAATGATTGATTAAAAGGAAACATCCATAGGATAACTTGAAACTGCAGATAAGCAGTTAGCCAGACAAGGCAAGAGAGCCCGATAATAGCCAGCAGTCGTGACGGTGTCTTGATCACTGCTGCTCCATTCAATAGATCAGAAGAAAAGCGCGTCAGTGCCTTTGCTAGGCCACCTGGGAGTGGCTGAACACACAGCCGCACTATTCTGGTAATTAACTGTGGAAAGAGACAGCCGCCTACCAGAAAAAGTAAGAGCGCCAGGGCCATCATACCCAGCGAATACGCAGCCATATGCAACCACTGAGGGAGATCAGGCAAGAGCTGAACAATCACAAAAAACGAGATCAGCACCATACTAAGATCAAAGAAGCGCTCGATAACTACTGATATAAACGCAGCGCCGAAGCTGTACTCTGTCCATCTGGTAAGCACTAGTGGGCGAATGAACTCACCCAAACGAAAAGGTAGCAGGCAAGTAGCCAGATTGCCAAGGATGATCGAGTCAAATAGTTTTCTAAGTGTCGGCTGATCGCTCTTTGCCTGAGGAAGCAGGTAGCGCCACCGAAGTGAACGAAACAGGAAGTGCGCCCCAAAAAGGGCAACAAATGGCACAACAGGCCACCACACTATCCGCTCAAAGCTGGCTTTAAGATCGCTTAGCTTGGCGTCACCGAACACCAGATACACCATCAAGGCACTAATAGCGCACCCTACAAATAATTGAATCACCTTCTTCATATTGCACCTGCGCTAACTTTTTTGATTTGCAGTTCGCCTGACTTTAGAGGGCATTGAATAGCACACTCGTATACCTGCCTGGCCTCTCCTGAAAGCCAACTACCCAGCTCCTCTGTGATGATCGCTGTCAGGGCATCAAGCCAAACAACATGATCGTTTAGGCATGGTATTACTGAATACCTCTCACCACCAGCCTCCTCAAACTGCTCATGGCCCTCATTACCGAGTTCATCAAGGGTCTCAAGGCAATCAGCCGTGAAGCCTGGCGCAACAACCGCGATACTCTTTACCCCTGCGTGACCCAGAGCCTCAAAGGTCTCATCTGTATACGGAGTGAGCCAAGGGTCGCGGCCGAAACGGGATTGAAATGTATGGATAACTTGCTCTGCTGGAATGGTTAGTTTCGGCTTAAGCGCCGCAGTCGTCTCCACGCAGTGACAACAATACGGATCGCCTTTGGTGACATACTTTTCAGGCACCCCGTGGTACGATAGAACCAGATACTCTGGTTCCCAAGGAAGCTTTGCCAGATGTTGGTTAATAATCTCTGCCTGTGCTGATACGTATCTTGGATGTTGAAAATATGGCTCTGCCACCCGTAGCGTTGGCACCCAACGCCGCTTTAACAGGTGCGGAAATACGGCATCGTAAGTTGAAGCTGTCGTTGCAGCCGCGTACTGAGGATACATCGGGAAAAGTAGGATCTTTGAACAACCCTTCTGAATCAGTGCATCAACCGCACTCTCCAAGCTAGGAGAACCGTAGCGCATTCCGAATTCAACCTCCACGTTGGGATATGTTGCCTTCAAGCGCTCACGCACTCCCTCAGTTTGCTTCCTAGTAATCGTCAAAAGCGGCGAACCATCCTGCCCCCATATACGCTTGTACAAGCGCGCCGACCTGAAAGGCCGAGTCACTAGAATTATGCAGTTAAGCAGCAGAAACCAGAGCAGCCGATTAACCTCGATCACACGGCGATCTGATAAAAACTGGCTAAGATAGCGTCGCAACGCCCTTGGTGTTGGCGCATCCGGAGTACCAAGCTGCGCGAGCAGAACTCCCACTTTATCCTTAGAACCACGACATCCGAATTCACACGCCTTAACATCCATGACTTATCCCTGAACAGTGTACGCTCTTCTACACAAACTACAGCAGCGCTATCCGCTACAGTCTAAACTACGGTCTCAACTCGCACACGACGAAAGCGCTTGACTGCTTCCTTAGCTATACGAATCCTGTCTGATACGCCTATGCCACCTCGATCGACCCCCGCAAAAACTATCCCCGGATGGTTATACTCACACTGATCGAGGAGCTTGATCAGTTTATGGTGCCCAACCTCGAGCTGAGGAATCGCCGCTGGCCACTGCATCATCGAGATCCAACGTACATTTGAAATGCCCAGTAGCGCACTCAGCAACTCCGGCAACTTTTGTCTAAGAGATGCCTCATCATACGTACGCTCACCCGCCTGGGCACCACCTAAAACGACGGTGATAAGGTGCTCATTCTCGGGAGCCATGTGCGGAAAGATCTGCGAATTAAACATTACTCCAAGCAGATCCTCCGGCATTCCGCCAGGAAATAGCACACCGAAAGCAGCCGGGATCAGCGCTTCACTTAGCGGAATGCGCAGGTGCACAACCACAAGCGTTGCATACTTCATGCTAGTGAGCGCATCAGCAAGCTCCTCATGCAAGTAGCCCACAAGCGGCGCTAGGCGACTTCCAGCAACAGTTACCACGCAGCCATCAGCTTCAATCTGACGCCCCTCTGATAGCGATAATCGAAAGCGTTTGCTATCGAGTGGCGTTATACGCTGGACCCGTGCCTGCACGTGCTCTACTCGCGGCCGTATTTCATGCCATAAAGCCTCTGTAAGCCGCTGGATGCCGCCCCGCAGCACTACAATCTGAGGCTTGCCACCCGGCTCTTTGGTACGTTCACGAGAGCGCATGTAGCCCAAGACCGACTTGCGCTGCTTAGCAGCCCCCCACAAGCCTGGAAAGAGTGTCCGCGCACTTAGAGCCCCAACATCTCCGCCATAGATACCCTTGAGTACCGGATCCATTAGATTACGCGCGGTGTGTCTGCCAATTAGCGGAGTGAAAAACTGCTCAACAGAACAGTCCTCTAGCTTTCCAGGAAGCACACCGGGAACAAGCGCTTTTAGCGGTAGCAGCACTTTGTTTACGCTCGTAAACAAAGGACTGCGAAGAAGCTGTAATAAACTCGCTGGCACCTTAGCCGGACGACCCCGATACCATACGTACTGTCCGTAAGAACTAATGCTGGGATATACAGCATCTCCTGCCAGCTTTAGCTCTTGAAACAGCTCCCTAAGAGCCGGCCGCTCAACCAGCACATTAGGGCCGTTCTCGAGAGTAAAGCCATCACAAGTTACAGAGCGCACCATTCCGCCGATCGGCCCAGCCTCAATAAGATATGGTCTCTCGCCAGCCTTAACCAACTCATAGGCCGCTGCAAGACCAGCGATACCCCCTCCGATAATCGCTGCGGTCATCTTGCACCCACCCCTACTAATCGCCCCTAACCACTTCTAGAACAACATCCTAGTCTTGATACTTGTATCAAGCAGATCAATAGAATTTTTAACTGCTGAAGAGATCTCGCTATCAACATCGATTATCAAGTAGCCAACATCGCCCCTAGTTTCCAGGTACTGTGCGCGAATATTTGCCCCCATCTCGGCGATGATGTGGTTAATTGAACTGAGCACCCCCGGCACGTTTCTGTGGATATTCAGAATCCTGTGCGACTCTTTGACGATCGGTAGCTCAACTTGCGGAAAATTAACCGCGCCAGTTGTACTTCCGGTCTCAATGTATTTCACAAAGGTACTGGCAACCTCAAGTCCGATGTTGCGCTGCGCCTCAATTGTGCTCCCTCCAATATGCGGGGTGAGAATTACGTTACTCAGTCCCCGCAGAGGCGATGAGAACACCTCATCATTAGACTTGGGTTCATCGGGAAAGACATCGATCGCTGCTCCAGCCAATTTCTTGCTGATTATCGCCTCTCGGACGGCCTCTAACTCAACCACTCGACCACGACTAAGATTAAGCAGGCAGGCACCATCCTTCATCGAGGCGATCTCGCGCTTACCGATCAAGCCACGCGTTTCGGCGGTATCCGGAACGTGCAGCGTAACGAAGTCCGATAGCTTCAGCAGCTCTTCTAAACTCCTCACTGGAACGGCATTACCGAGCGGCAGCTTTGAAACGATGTCGAAGAAGTACACCTTCATTCCAAAAGCTTCTGCGAGCAAACCAACTTGCGGGCCGATATGACCATATCCAATGATTCCCACAGACTTGTTGCGCACCTCACAACAGCCATCGGCAGACTTCTCCCACACTCCCGCATGCAGCAACTGGCTCTTGTGGGCGGCCTGCCTAGCGAGCATGATCATCTCAGCTATCGCTAACTCGGCAACACTTCGTGTGTTACTAAAAGGTGCATTAAAGACCGGCACACCTCGACGCCGAGCTTCGTCGAGGTCAACCTGGTCCGTGCCGATACAAAAGCATCCGATAGCCAAAAGCTGCTTGGCATGGTCTAGCACCCTTTTGGTAACACAGGTCTTTGAACGAATTCCTAGCACATGCACCGAAGCGATCGCTTTACACAGCTCCTCCTCGCTATAAGCCTGCTTAATCATCTCAGCCCTGTACCCTGAGTGCTGCATCCGCTCTGCTGCTGCAGGATGCACTCCTTCAAGGAACAAAACCTTCATCTTTTCAGGGGGAAAGGAAAACTGTTTACTCATGCCGGTCATCGTATAGATCTTAGCCCCCAAACGGAAGGGACTGCTTTAATTTATCCAAAATTCGGCAGTTAAGGCGGGTTAAAATGGCGCAGATGGCTAACCCGTCTATCGGCCGGAAACACATCCTTTATAGCGTTTTTCAAAAGTCCGTAGCGATATAGCGGCTTTTGGAAAACGCTATCGATTCGCGGACGCGAAGCAAAACAACAACCTATAGTGATTTACGGCAAAAGCCTTGTCAGTTTTACTGGCACGGACTTTTGCAGATTACTATAGCCATTCCCGCCCTCTTCG
>CAZZLV010000117.1:0-7944 GCA_964655155.1 uncultured Bdellovibrionales bacterium | reverse complement strand
GGTGCTTTTAGCCACCTGCACCATTTTTGTTCTCCTTAACTGCCGAATTTAGGTTTATCTTACCCATTTCTTGCGGCGATACTTCCCTCATCATGTCGGTATTGGTTGGACCCGGAGCAACACTAAAACAGCTCACTGTCCCAACACCGAGTTTCGCCAAAGCTTTCATCGCCGCATCAAGGCCAGCTTTGCTGGCAGTATAAGCAACAGAGGAGCCCCGTCCACCGAATCGCCCGGCCAACGATGTCACGAAGCAAACCGACGAACGACCCGCTTTTTGTAATTTAGGATAAAGTGCTTGAGTCAGAAAGAGAGGGCCTTTTAAATTGACGGATACCACTTCGTCCCAGATCTCCTCAGTCATATCGAGAAAAGACTCACGCGGACAGTTACCCGCACAGTGAACTAAGTAATCGATTCTATCAGGTGCGGATCTACAAAAATTCTCACGGCTGTGACGATCTGCGACATCGAGTGGGATGAAACCGATCTCGGTTCCACCACGCCTTAATTTTTCAAGCAGCTTGGGATCTGGTTGGCTGCGCTGAGCGTTAAGAAGATGCTGGACCGCATGCCTGTCGCTTGCGACAAGCTGGCTACAGACTGCCGCGCCTATACCACGACATCCTCCGATGATTACCGCTGTTCGCATGCTAACACACCTCTATCAGATAACCTTTCAGAGCGCGGCCGCTTTAGCGAATCGCTCAAGTGACGTGGTATACAATACTACGGTCTCGAGCGAAACGAGGCGGAGTCGACAAAAAACCGGAGGCCGAGAGGGATGAGCACGTTCACCTCCGCGTCCTCTGCGAGTTCTGGGAATGAGAAAAGTTATGGGGTTGTTGCCCAAGAACTCAGAGCAGTTTTCCTCCGCCCCGACTGCTAATTAAGCGCCATTCCACGTCACTTCCTCTTCATCTGATGCGGCTTCTGAATCCACGCTGAGCAAGGCAGATCCTTCGTGCTTTTAGCCACCTGCGCTATTTTCATCCTCCTTAACTACCGTCTTGAGAATTATGACACCAAAGTCCGGCGAGTAATCACTTGCTTTTAATCATGAAATATCATAAGCTGGTTATGATAAATGGACATTAATTATGCCACACTAAAACATACACCACAGTAGGACTTAGAAAATGATGATTCCATCGACGGTAAGGGCATACTTGGCCGAGATTGGCAGCAAGGGGGGGCGCCGAAGCAAGAGAGCCCTAGCTACGGAGCAATCAAGAGCCATGGTAAGGGTGAGGGAAGCTCGCCGCGCCTTTAAGCGTTTTCGCGCGTTGTGCTTTTGGTCGTATGATCCAAACATGACTATAACGATCAATGATGTGCCGTGGGTGGTAGAGACGCTACGCAAACATGGAAATCGTCAAGCCTGGGAGATCGCTGAGTACCTGTGCCGCTAACTAACTTTCAAAGAAAAGTAGCCACGCTCTTAGCGAATAACCGGACGGAAGACAGCTATCTCGCCGGCGGCGCAGCATTGCATATAGAGCCGAACTCCCAGCGCTTCAGCAATGACCTCGATTATTTTCACGACTCCGTAGAGCGAGTAGCCAGCGCTTTCGAACAGGATAGAACCACTCTTGTTACAGAAAAGTTCTTGGTCAACGTTGAGATGAATCAGCGCGGATTCATTCGAGCAGTCGTCTCTAAAAATCAAGATTCCACCAAAGTTGAGTGGGCGCACGATTCCGCATGGCGGTTTATGCCACCCATCAAGAACGCACAGGTCGGCGTGCAGCTACACCCGATCGATCTGGCGGTTAACAAGATGTTGGCGCTGGCTGGCAGAGATGAGCCTCGAGATTTTCTGGACATCATGCAAATTCACGCAGAGATGCTCCCTTTAGCGGCGTTGGTATGGGCAGCGGTCGGGAAGGATCCAGGCTTTACTCCATCATCCCTCCTTGAGATTATTCGTCGTAGGGGCAAATACCGGCCGGAGGATTTTGCTCGGCTACATCTTGCACGGCCGGTGGACCTGGTGTCTCTAAAAACTCGCTGGTTGGCCGCTCTCGAACACTGCGAGGTATTTGTCAGAAGACGTCCTGCCTCCGAAGCTGGCAGCCTGTACTACTCAGCCCAAAAAAGATCATTTGTCATGCCAGCTGACGGCGAGGAGGTTCTACTGCATTATGGTAAACTGGGGGGAGTGATCCCTGCTATTATCTCATAGGGAATTTACTTGTATGGGTAGCGCTGCACTCACAAGTAGGTGTTCCTTAAGAAGTTTGGGTCGAGCGTCGAAAGGCTTGGGATTGTTCGGTTCCATATCTCTCAATCGAGATATATTCAAAAAAGTTGCTCAGGCCGCCGTGATCAGCAGATCTGGTGATCTACCCGTTTTCGGTAGATCCGCAGGTCAAAGGGCTCGGATTCGATACCTCTAAGACTATGAAGATCATGAGCAAACTTCGTGTTTGCTTACGATAACGGAGATGGGATACCCCAACAGGCGAATTAATTAATTGGGCAGATCTGCGGATCTGTTCCCAATGACCCTAAGCGTTATAATCCTACAGGTAATGAAATGCGTACGATTCTATGCTTCGGTGATTCAAACACATGGGGCGATCCTCCTGGAGGAATGGGTCGCTTTCCGTGGGACGTGCGCTGGCCAGGTGTACTGCAAAGCGCGCTAGGCACCGGATTTCGTATCATCGAAGAAGGTCTCCCCGGTCGTACTACCTGTTTCGACGATCCTTTTAGTCCACAACGCAACGGATTGATCTACTTGCCAGTGTCGTTCGAGACGCATCATCCGCTCGATCTACTGATAATCATGCTCGGGACGAATGATCTAAAGGCGAACTTCAATCTGAGCGCCTTTGATATTGCTCGAGGTGCTTCTAGGCTGCTCTTGGCCGCCAAGAGCTTCAGACCAGAGATTGCTCATGTTCTTCTAGTATCGCCGCCTCATGTTATGAACACCGATGATTTGGACATCTCTCAGCAGTTTCCCGATGGCGTCGAAAAGTCGAGAGCTCTAGCGGTGCATTATCGACGTTTTGCGGAGCTCAATAACTGTCATTTCTTCGACGCTTCCTCTGTTGCTCGGACTAGTCCAGTTGATGGCATCCACATGGATGCTCAGAATCACTCCTTGCTAGGTCAGGGGCTTGCTCGAGAGATAGCAGCAATCTTTGAAGGAAAAGTATAACCATGAAGCGCAGCGGACCTTCGTCCGCTGGCTCTATTCGTCATCCTCTTGTGCATCGTAGCCAGGCCCAGGTATCTCTTCTGATATGCAAAGATACACCACTCGGTTAATTACGTCCGTCCTCGCATGCTTCTTGCCCCTTTTAGGCAGCAGTGCGGAGAATTCCCCCAGTACCATACACCTCGGAGCAACGTTGCCGCTAAGCGGCAATCTTGCTTCCTACGGAGAGCAGATTCGTCACGGCATGGAGTTAGCGGCCGCGGACTTAAAGATCGAGGGTATTGAAATCGCTTTGCACCTTGAGGACACGCCAATGAGTGGTCCTGGCGTGCTGTCGGCGTTCCGTAAGCTTAATGACTCCATTAAGGTTTCTGGTATCGCGGGGAATTTTTCGAATGTTGCGATGTTGACCATGGCCCCTGCGCTCAGAAGATCCCAAGTAGTAGCGATGCATACAGCTGCGATGGATGACGAGATCCTCGCCGCAGGATCGGGATCGGTATTTTCGACGAACACTAAAGTACGCGACGAGGCTGCGCGAATGGCAAAGTACGCTATTGACTCTGGCTACAATCGGGTCGCCGTAGTTACTATTGAGACAAATTTCGGCGTCGAATATCGCGAGCATTTCAAGTTGACGTTTGAGGCGCTCGGCGGCCGTATTGTCGCTGACGAGAGTTATCAGCTGGGAGATATCGATTATCGCACGCAGCTAGCAAGAGTAAGGGCAGCAAAGCCTGAGGCCATATTTGCGGCCACCTTTGGACACTTTCTTGGGCTGACCATTCGACAAGCCCGAAAGCTCGGGGAGAAGGCTCAGGTTCTCTCAGTCTACGAAGCAGAAGATGATTCCGTGTTAGCAGCTGCGGGACCTCACGCCGACGAATTACGCTATTTTGTCAGCTACGACCCAAGAGGCACAGAAGGGTCTTTGCAGGTGCGGAACCGTCTGGTCGAGCGATTGGGGAATGCTCCGTCCACTTTTTCACTTAATGCTTATGACGCCACTACTCTATTGGCTAAGGCTCTTCTTTCTTGTCAAGGAAAAGGCGCCTGTGTTTCCGACTGGCTGCGCATAGTCAAAGCATATGAGGGTCTCAGTGGAGTATTCTCCATTGCCGCTGACGGGGCCGCAGAGCGACCGTTTCACCTACGGGAGATAAAAGGGGGGCGATTTAGCTCGGCAGAGCACAGCCAGCCTATATCGCCTAAGTAGGCTTATGGGGGCCTCTATCAGGCATCTCAACAATAGGTAAGGTTGCAGATTGCCCAAGCGTGCCATATATGGCACACTTTAATTATGCAAGTGATTCGCACTCCAGAGTTTGAGATTTGGCTATCAAGCGAGTCGGCCAAGATTCAGGCGCTAGTGGAATCGCGTGTGTTTAGACTTGAGCACTACGACCACCTTGGCGATGCGAAGCATCTCGGGGATGGACTATCTGAGCTTCGCTGGAAGAATGGACTTAGAGTCTATTTTGCCAGAGTTGGTCAGCGAGTTGTTCTGCTTATTCACGGCGGAGGAAAAAATGCCCAAAAAAGTGACATCAAAAAAGCGAGAGCTCTCCTTGAGCAATATTCCGATTCGGCGACTTAAGGCGAGGGCGGTAACAGTCAAGACGAACAGTGCCAAGCGATTACAGGATCAGGAGCCCGTTTTTCGTGCATTTTGGCAGTGCCTTATCGATAAAGATATTGAATCTTTCAAGGAGATACTCCGTGGTCACTTGGATGCAGTAAATAAGGGGTCGTTAGCTAAGAGGTCAAAGACGTCTCGCCGCACCCTGCATAGAATTCTGTCGCCAGAGGGAAATCCGACCTTGAAGAGTATATCAAATGTAATCCATGCCCTTTATGGATAACAAAACCTTCGAGCGGATCGCTAGAGCGCCCGCTCACTGAAACGTTATAGACGAAGACTATGATTGCGATTCGAAACGCGCTGGACTGGATTATCACGCTCCTTAAACATAAGCAGATCCCATTTCACATCACGGGCGGCTTTGCTGCGCATTTGTACGGAGCAACCCGGCCCATTAACGACATCGACATTGATATGCCAACCGCATGTCTTGATTCGCTGGCCCCTGAGCTGCGTGAATTCATGGAGTTCGCCCCGCAAAGACACAAGGACACTACATGGGATCTCTACGTCGCCACCGTAAATTATCAAGGGCAGCTTATTGACCTTACGGGCGATACTGACGCCTATGTTTGCAATAAAAACACTGGTGCTTGGAATCCGCTTGAAATGAATTTTAACGAGGTAAACTGGATTGAAGCCTTTGGCCATCAGCTACCAGTTCAGAATACTCGCGACCTGATAAGCTATAAATTGAAGATAGCATACGATGAGTTTAAACATTTGGGCGACGTCGAGGCGATTCGGCGCTGCGTCCATAATCGGGTAAGTAGGAACCGCCAATCCTGAAGGTTCCCGCTCCCCACACCACCCATCATGCGGCTCCGCAATGGGCGGTTCCGATGCGATTGACGACAAGTAAGCTTGTCGTGGAGCTTTGTGGCGCCGCCGAGTGATTCAATTCCTGTCGGAAGACCATCACCCAGTCGAGCCTGCTCCACTATTGCCTTTCACATCAGTTCGGTCCTTTGCCATGTCCGAGGCATTACCCTCGGCGTTCGACTACTACGACCTCTGCTGACTCCTCTTGAGCTGCTCACACGGGATTACTCCCGTGCTCAGCCATGTTCTCAGGCGTACCTCAAGAGGGCTCCCCCGATAAGAGCGTGCGCTTTCAATGCCCGAGCCGGTCATTTACGATCGAGGGGTTTGAATCAAAGGCTTCGTTACCTTGTGCTAACTCGCCAACCTCCCACGCCTTCTATGACCTTCGTATCCCTGACCCGGCATATTTGTCCTGCCATCGGAGTTTCTTCCCGACAACAATCCGGCTTCCTTCTCACCCCGTGTCACCACGACGCAATTGCCTTCGACTAACGGTTTCCCTCCATGGTAACCTCTTACAGTTATCAAGTTAGAGGGTGATTCATCCGTAAAGGACTTTCACCTTCAAGCTCACGCCCATGCGGGGCGTACACAAAGATATCCAGCAGAGCGCTGTCGCGCCTGCTGATAGTGGCATTATTCATTCTCATGATTACGCGCCCCATACGATCGAATCAGCTTTTTCAGGATGTCTTGAATCGCCGTGGTCGAGCCGGGTGCTGTTTGGTCCAAGGCTCTCAGAAAGATGCGGTCTTGGGATGCGGGATTAATCGGGCAATTAAACGAGTGCGCCCGATGTCGACTTTTAAAATTATCAACTCGATGATCGCCCTAGAATCGGGAGTGACCGACCTTTCAGAGGAGATCGACTGGGACG
Organism: uncultured Bdellovibrionales bacterium; assembly: GCA_964655155.1. Classification (GTDB taxonomy): domain Bacteria; phylum Bdellovibrionota_C; class UBA2361; order UBA2361; family OMII01; genus OMII01. The sequence continues at coordinate 1,431 of CAZZLV010000117.1, read as the reverse complement.
GTGGGCCGGCTTGGAGTGATGAGCTGAAGACTCGCATGAACTTGAAGAAAGCTTTATCGGGCTCGGCGCTCTGGTACTTCCAGATTCTCGCACGTCGGATCGGACTCGATAGGTATCGCGGATACTTGACCGAATGCGGATATGGTAATGCTCACTGCGGAGGCACCGTTGACAACTTTTGGCTAAATGGAAGTCTGCTTATTAGTCCGGTTGAGCAGCTTGAGTTTATATCGAAATTTGCAGCGGGGCAGCTTCCATTTTCTGGCCGTATTATATCAGCCGTTCAAGAGATGCTCGTACTTAGGCAAAGCGGAGAGGGTCTACTGACAGGTAAAACCGGCTATGCGGATTCGAATGGCGAGCACTTTGGCTGGTTTGTAGGGTACTTAGACTCAGCAGAACAAAGCCTCAAAGTCGTCACCCTATTAGAGATGTCTGATGTATCCCAATTGCCCGAGAGACGAGAGATAAGCGAAGAATGTTTGCGGTTGTATTCAATCGTGGGCCCGTAGCAGGTCGGTGCATATCTGATTCTACCCTCCTGCCTAGGACCTGCAGAGGTTTTGCTGGACGAACATCTCAATCAAGCGTACACTTTTCTCGTGAATCCAACTATTTACTCCGAAGGTCCGTACCGCTTTTTCTTCTTCTCAAGAGAAGAGCCCAGACCTCATGTACATGTGATATCATCAAACGGAGAGGCGAAGTTTTGGCTTGAGCCCGTCGTCGCGCTGGCGGACTCGGAGGGACTAAAGCCCCTCGAGCTTCGGCGCATTCAAAAGATTGTGGAGCGTCAACGTGAAAAGTTCCGGAAAGCTTGGAAAGATTTTTTTGGGGTGTGAGGTAGCTAACATCTCGCAATTTGGGGTGTGGGTGCTAGTTAGCGGTCACGAGTACTTTCTCGACCACAAGAAGTTTCCTTGGTTTAAAGGCGCAGCTGTTGAGGATGTCTTGCATGTTGAGAGTCCCAGAGTTGGGCACCTGCGATGGCCGGCTCTCGATGTTGACCTCCATGTTGAATCAATCTCCTCGCCTGAGCAGTTTCCCCTCGTCGCGCGAAGCAAAATGAATAACAAAGGTGCCGTGCGGAGGACTAGGCGTCCCCGCACGCACTGACGTTATGCAGGAACGATTTTGAGACATGAAAACTGAATTCAAGGCATCTAAAGAGCAGCCAGTTGAAATGCGCAGTCTTCTCCTGATAATCACTAGTGTCCGGTTTACTTTAGAACAAATTCAACTGGTTAGGGTTGTTTGAGTTAATTTCCGAGTCGTCGACATCGGAAAAGAGCTATAAAATGGGGGGGGGTTCAAAAGTAGACACGCTCAAGATCTGTAGAATGGTATGTAGGCTCTGAGTGAGCTGAAGTTTCTTTTGGCTCTTCGTGGAATCGAGTGGGTAGAATTGGCGTTTCCGGACGTGAACATGCA
>CAZZLV010000116.1:0-7999 GCA_964655155.1 uncultured Bdellovibrionales bacterium | reverse complement strand
ATCCGTTCGCGCTCTTGGTTTTCATTTGGATTGCTGCCATTGTTCCCTTCTTTCTTTTGAGTGTGCTGAGGTACTGGAGTGGGAGCCACTGTATCTCGTGCTCCAAGCAACCGCAGTAGAAACTGAACAAGGACTTGGATCATGTTTGACAACAGCGAGAAGATCTTATTTAAAAGACCCCCTTCGTAGCTAAACCTTGGATTTTTAAAGATGCCGTTTGGGCCCCTTTCAGCTGATTTAGCATCAGCTTTTCGGGTGGACGTCAGTGTGGCTGAAGGATTCGTTAATCGCGAGGAAGATCGGCTACGCCCGTCCCATAGATCGACCGTGGTAAGTGGCGAGGCCCTAAAACGTCGGACACCGCTTGCGATATCCGGATTAGGAGTCACCCGGATTACGTCTTTTTGGGAGATACTCGCGGCTGCTAGGTCAGAATGGAGGTCAGCCGCATTTGCCGGAGCGGTCTCGCTTCGATGTAGATCTTTGCGCACAGCAAGCTCCGAGAGCTCCTGCTGCTCAGGTGTATCGATACCTTGTAAGTGCGCTTTGATATCCGACATCGTTTAATTCGCCAACCCTAACACATTATGTTATGGGAGTCTCCAAAATAATAGTGCTTTATAGCAGCTAGCCCCCCGCAAGTGCTGCTGAATTTAGCAGTAACTATAACGAAGAGAGTATCCTCAAGAGCTCATCGGGGTGGGTAATTATGGCAGATGCGCCCGCCTGCTCAAGGATTGCGCGAGTTCGGAATCCCCAGGTGACCCCGACTGTGGTCATGCCGGCTCGTTTGCCAGTTTCAACATCGATCTCAGAGTCGCCGACAAAGATACACTCCTCTGGTCTGACACCGCACGCAGCAGCGATAGCCAGAGCTGCATCTGGGGCAGGCTTGATCGGAGTACCGGGTTGTTCCCCACGTACCTCAGCGAAGCGCACCTCAGGGAAGAATCGCGCTACACAGAGTTTGGTAAACTCATCTCGCTTATTGGATAAAACACAGAGGGTGTAGCCATGCTCCTGGAGCGAACGCAGCAGCTCGATTATTCCGGCATAAACCGTAGTGCGTTGCTGCCAACGCTCGGAGTATAACGCGCGATACTCAAGAGTAAATCTCTCAATGCGTTCTGGCGATAGCTCTGATGCTGGGATTATTTTACGAGTCAAGTTGGCGAAGCCATCCCCAACGAGCTCCTTAAAGCGATCTTTAGAGAGGGTCGGAAAGCCGTTGTTCTTTAGGACTGTGTTGGCGCAATCTGCTATGTCTGCGATGGAATCAATCAGGGTTCCATCGAGATCAAAAATTACGGCCTTGTAGAGGAAATTATTTTGGCTTTCCATCTGCGCCACGCTAGCATAAGCTGCCCGCCAGAAGCACTATGGTGATCTGCAAAAGTCCTTGCCAGTAAAACTGGCAAGGCTTTTGCCCTAAATCACTATAGGTTGTTGTTTTGATTCGCGTCCGCGAATCGATAGCGTTTTCCAAGAGCCGCTATATCGCTACGGACTTTTGAAAAACGCTATATAGGGGAGAGAAATACTATGAATCTAAACTCGATTAAGACCGGTCGATTAAATATAAAATCAATCTTAAGCCTTGCAGCAGCTTTGGTAGTGGCGCTTGCCCAAGCCGGTATAGCCGTGGCGGATAATCTGCGTCGAGTGCAGATCTCGCCAGCAGAGAGCTCCATCTCCTGGGTGGGTCGTAAAGTAACCGGATCGCACTCCGGCACTGTTCCGGTTAAGGATGGTCAAGTGGTGTTAGCTGGAGAGACGGTCGCTTCAGGGGTTTTTGGAATCGATCTGGCCGGAGTGAAGGTGACCGACATCTCCGATCCAAAGAACAACGCCAAATTGGTGGGCCACCTTAAATCTCCTGATTTTTTCTCGGCCGAGAGCTTTCCGACCGCGCAGTTCACGATAGATAGTGCAACACCGATGGCTCCGGCGCTCCCGAGCGGTGAAAATACCACCATCAAGGGCACATTATCGATTAAGGGGATCTCCAAGTCAGTTGAGTTTCCGGCGCGTGTGGCGGTTAAAGATGGTGTGGCCGAAGCTAGTGGTAAAGTTAACCTTGATCGCACTCAGTGGGATATTCGCTATGGTTCTGGCAAGTTCTTCCAAGGGCTGGGCGACAAGTTGATTTACGACGAATTCGAGGTGATTTTTCAGCTTAAAGGTAAGGTGCTGGGATAGATCGGGACATTTAGCCCGAATCGTGTACTTTCGTGCAATATTCGGGCGAGCCAGCAGCATCCTATTCCAACCCGGTTGCTAAGAGGATCCAGCGTTGTTCAAAAGGAGCACCAGAGCGTCTGTTGACCCCGGTCTGACTCCAGCTACGAGCTTTAAAGATGAAGTGAATAGCCCCATCTTTGGCCTGAGCTCCAGGTGGCGGGTTAGGGTCAGAGGCGCCCTTGGTAGCCGATGTATGCAGAACGGAGTCAAACTCTGCGCTACCTGAACTCTCGACGATCTCGGCTCGAATGAACTTACCGGCCGAGTTGAGGGTCGCCACAACTGTAGCAAATCCCGTTAGCTGTCGTATCTGCTGAGCACTCAAGCGCTCCCAGCCTTGCGAGCGAAGTTGAGTAAAGACTTGAATCGCTACTCGACGGACAAAGCTGGCGTAGATGTTGGCTTTGGCGTTGAGCAGGGTGATATCACCATCTGGAAGGTTAGGTAGGTGGTCGCTGATCCCTGCGCTGCCAAAAAATGCTGCTCCTGACCCTGGTGGGCGCGAGAATGCTTGATATTCTGAGAGGCTCTTTGTGGGTGAGTTCGCCGCCACCTCTGGATCGGTAGCTTGGTTTTTAGGCGTTGTGCCGAATTTAAGAGCAAGGGTTGAGTCGTCTAATTTTAGGTCCTTAAGGTTTAGCTCGCGTTTCGCAGCGCTCTGCTTTTGGATCGGCTTGGGCGCGGCAGGGGCGGTCTTTTGTGGTTGCCCTGGCATACCTCCACCATCGCCGCGGCGAATCTGTTCGACCTCAGCGCGCGAGTCCTTGTCAGAGAGCCGTGTAGTCTCCTCCAGAGGCGCTTGTTGTCGGGCCTCGGAGGGAGACACGATCTGGGTGCGCTTTTGAGTAGCTAGAGCAGGCTCGATCGTTACTTCAATAGTGCTAGCTGGCGCAGGATGTGGGGCTTTGGTAGTTAAGATGGCCGCAAAGAGGATAGCGTGTAAGGCTAGCGATACCAGGATGCCTATCTGCTCATGTTTTTTGCGATATGGGTTTTGGGAATAGGGGTTGTGGGGATAGGGGTTGTGGGGATATCGGCGGTACGAGTTCCTGCGCTTCATTGATTTAACCCTAAATTCGGCAGTTAAGGCGGATGAAAATAGTGCAGATGGCTAAAAGCACGAAGTATTTTGAACTTTTTCGCGGGCTTGAACCCTGGCACCGTCAGGGTGAGCACTCAAAAATTCAAAATACAAAGTGATTTTGGGCAGATGCGCCATTTTCAGACCCGCAACTGCCGAATTTAGGATCATGGTGGCCTGAGCATGCTCTCCTGAGAGTAAGGTTATCAGAGGGGAGTTGTCAGGGGTATCCGTTAGGGCCGGCTTTTTAACCAGAGGAGTACAGCTGCCCCAGACCTGATCTGATGACCTGATCTGATATTTCCCGGATAAACTGGTAGAGTTGCCGGATTATTGGTACACTTGCTGTTGATTTTTGATACTACTTACGGATTAGTCGCAACGACGAGAAACCGTATGATGGGGGGAACGGTATGATAGGGCCAGTGCAGTTAGGGATATTGGGTTTGATCGTAGTGCTGTTGTTTGGCACCAAGAAGCTTCCCGAACTAGGCTCCGGGCTTGGCAAAGCTATTAGCAATTTTAAGAACTCGTATCGAGAGGGCTCTGAGATCGATATTACGCCTAAGGTAACTCAGGGGCAGGACACCGGCAAGGAAGGCGAAACACCAAGCAACCAAAAAACCAGCCCCTAGCGATCCTGGAGGGCGGGCCTCCTGGTCCGCCGCGTTGGCGGGGGTGATGATGTTCGCGGCTTCCCTTTGCATCGAGGAACCCAAGGTCTTCGGCCCCGGCACTATTTTGTTCATCTTTAACCCTAAATTCGGCAGTTGCGGGCCCGAAAGCGGCGCATCTGGCTAAACCTAAATTCGGCAGTTGCGGGCCTGAAAATGGCGCATCTGACTAAAATCACTTTGTCTTTTGAATTTTCGGTGCTCACCCTGACGGTGCCAGGGTTCAAGCCTCCGAAAAGTTCAAAATGCTTCGTGCTTTTAGCCATCTGCACCATTTTCGTTCTCCTTAACTGCCGAATTCAGGTTAACTGCCGTTTTTAGGGTCACACGATATCTTCGACCGCGGAAAGCTCATGACTAAAGACATTAATCGCTTCGAATTGCGCTTAATCCGCGTTGAGAACTTCATAGATAGCTCACTATCACGAGCCTTCCTCTCACGTAGGGATCGATTTGCAAAATGCATCTCTGCACGTAGCTGTCTAAGTGCGCTAAGCATCACGCGCCTTTTGCGCTTGAGTGATTGCTCAGAACAGCCATTGGTTTGTAACGCTGCTTTGGTTTTCATTTTGGCCGTACACAGCAAGACAACATCGGGGATCTCCGCTAACGATCGGTAAAAGCTCTCAGCAGAGTATTGAACTCGCGATCTGATTCCGCTAATCATCTGCGCTTTATTAGCTAGAGTAGAAAGCTTCTCTAGTTGTCGTAGCTCACTTTGCATGTGCTGATTAAATCGAGCCACACGGTTGGCTGCAGCAAGTAATCTTACAACTATATTCCGCTCTGGGCAGCCGAGTTTGTTGTACTTAATTAAAGCCTCGACCGTAGGCAAGAGATAAACACCTGGAGCAGTCTTTAGAGTGAATCCACCATTTGGGAGGTCCATCTTGCGAACTAGTAGCTCAACATTCTGATTATCTGGGAACGGCTGTTTAAAGTTAAAGAATCCATCTTGATTAGCTTGGGTTACGCGGATATGCCTCGGCGCATAGATCAGAGCCTGGGCCAAAGTTTTGCTATCACCAGCAACGACTCCGGGTGGCAGCTCGTCGGTGTTAGAACTACTATCGCCAGCGTTTGGTTGAGCTGGCTCAGGCGCTGCTGGGATCGTAATCGAAGGTGTTCCAGAGGACTCCTTAGGTGGTGCGATCGCTAGTGGAGCTCTTGTCGGAGTTGCGGTGGCTGTGCGTGTTGGTGTTGCCGAGGGTGTGCGCGTCGCAGTGGCGCTTGCAGTGGCGCTTGCGGTGGCGCTAGCAGTGATGCTAGCCGTTACTGATGGAGTTGCGGTAGGGGTTTTTGTTGTCAGAGCCATTCCAGACCTTTCGCCTACACAGTAAAGCCTGTGCTGAGCTTGGCAGGAGGTGTTACCTTGACGGTACCAGGCCTGGTCGACCGCTGTTGATGATCCTATTATTACCTGTAATTGCTGCTCGCTAGAGCTCCAATCGTTGCAGAGATCCTGCGGCAGACTTGAAGCCCTCTCGCCATTTGCGCCGCTACCGGTAAAGGCGCTGGCCTGCACCGCAACTCCAAATTGGTCGTAGCGGATCGCATTTTTAAGCCGTTCGTACCAGAGCGCGTACCTACTTGTAGCGACGATCTCCCCGCCAAAGTTGTAGATATCTGTTGGTTGTGTAGAGCTGCCGGTGATGTCACGCGGATTAGTTACACTATCGGCTAAGATCGGCAACCAAAGACCAGGTAGCCCAGCCGATTTGGCCGCCTCTGCGCACTTTATTTTAGCACCTGCTAGACCGCCTAAGTCGCCTCTAAAGCTATCTCTGGTGATAAAGATCGCTAATTCTCTGTTGCCGCCGAATGGTGTTGGTGTCCAGGTTGGGGTCGGGGTGTGAGTAGCTGTTTGCGTATAAGTGTTGGTAATAGTGGGTGATGAGGTCGCGGTAGCTGTTGAAGTTTGTGTCGGAGAGTTGCTGGGAGTAAAGGTTGGTGTCACCGTAGGTGTATCTGTCGCCGTAGCTGTCGGTGTAAATGTTGGAGTGTGAGTGCTATCGGGGTCGGGGGTATCTGTTGACGAGCTTGTCGGAGTTACAGTTGGGGTGTCACTCGGTAGCGGTGAATTGGTTGGTGTTGCGGTGGCTGAATCTGTCGGTGTGATAGTTGGAGTGTCGGTAGGGGTTTTGGTCGGTACCTCGGTGGGTGTCTCGGTTGGAGTATCAGTCGGCATATCGGTTGGCGTATGAGTTGGAGTTTTAGTAGGGGTTTTAGTGGGAGTGCTAGTTGGGGTGTCTGTTGGGGTATCGGTAGGGGCCGGCGTAGGAGTATCCACCGGAGTATCAGTCGGCATATCGGTTGGAGTATGAGTTGGAGTGTCAGTAGGGGTGTTAGTGGGAGTTCTAGTTGGGGTATTAGTCGCAGTATCACTTGGTGTCGCCGTAGGTGTGTTGGTTGGGGTATCTTTAGCACCGGCAAGGTTCACTGCAGCAAATGCGTTTAGTCGTCCGTTCGAGAGCACTTTGCCCGTTAGAGCTGCTGATCGGTCAGCGGTATCAATCAAGATCCTTCTAATATCGGCCGAAGGTAGTTCAAAATTAACCGCCAGCATCAGGGCAACTACTCCAGTTACATAAGGAGCAGCCATAGATGTTCCCGATAATAGACCATATCCCTCAGAGGTCGTTTCGGGTCGGGCTAGGGTGCTTATAATCCCAACTCCTGGAGCGGCTAGATCCACGGAATTGACACCGTAATTAGAAAAGCTAGCCAGGTTATCGTTGCGGTCAGAAGCAGCAACGCTAATTATGTGATCCGCGTTTATGCTAGATGGGTAGAGCGGTTTTAGGTCGTTACTGGAAGCGTTGTTTCCGGCGGCAGTAACGACGATGACCTGACTACTGTTAGCGTATTCAATCGCATCTTCAAGGGCTTGGCTTCTTGTCTGGGTGGCGAGAGATATATTTAAGACTACAGCGCCACGATCAACTGCGTAGTAGATCCCCTCTATAAGAGCCGCCAACGTTCCCTGTCCATTATAGTTGACCACCTTAACCGGGATAATAGCGGCCTTCCAGTTGGTACCAGCCACTCCGACTGAGTTGTTTGCTTGCGCCCCGATGATTCCAGAGACGTGGCTTCCGTGTCCATTGTCATCGAATGGATCATTAGAATCGTAGGCTAAATCGATCCCTAGAAAATCATCGACATAGCCGTTTTCATCATCATCAACTCCATCAGTGCCATCGATCTCAGCGTAATTCAGACCGAGCTGTTCGCTCAAATCCTCGTGATCATAATCAATACCAGAGTCGATTACAGCCACTTTAACCTCTGACTTCCCAGTAGTGATATCCCAAGCAGCCGGAAGCTTGATCTGATCTATAGCCCACTGGCGCCTCTCGCTACTTTGGAAAGGCGCGGCACCGGTGTATGCCGGATCGTTTGGTTTGGTGTCTGTGAGAAAGATCTGAGTATTCGGCTCACAATTATAGCCCTGCTTTAAATATGTTTGGCATAGGCTAGCTATTTCTAATGGGGACAGTTCAAGAGATGCATTTATCGTTGATGATATATTAGTTGTACTGTTGTTTATGCTAACTAATGATAGCCAGGTTTTTTTCTCAATCGTGTGACCTGCGGCTGTGACCGGCGTGTTTTGGATCGCCAATGACTGCAATACATTTTTCCGGTAGATAATTAAGGGATATTTGCCATCTACCGGCACTGCCTTTGAGCAGCGCGGCGTTAGAACTATGCAGGCCAGGGCAAAAGTCACGTAAAGAGATCGGCGTAGGCGCGCTTTGTAGGAGCCGTAATTGATCTTTATGCGTGATTGCACTGTATTTCTCCCCTGCTAGAGATATCGACAGATAACGACCGTACTGCAGCAAAAGCCTTGCGGGTACGGGCACGTACCTGAGCCGATCGCTATAGCTTTTAGCCTCAATTCGGCAGTTAAGGAGTATAAAAATGGTGCAGATGGCCAAAAAGCACGAAGTGTTTTGAACTTTTCTTAAGGCTTGAACCCTGGCACCGTCAGGGTGAG
>CAZZLV010000115.1:0-8161 GCA_964655155.1 uncultured Bdellovibrionales bacterium | reverse complement strand
GGCAGTTAAGCTATAGTGATCTGCAAAAGTCCGTGCCAGTAAAAGTGGCAGGGCTTTTGCCGTAAATCACTATAGGTTGTTGTTTTGATTCGCGTCCGCGAATCGATAGCGTTTTCCAAAAGCCGCTATATCGCGACGGACTTTTGAAAAACGCTATAGGCCAAGATGGTTTACGCTCGCTTTAGGTTTAACTTGGCTACCGTCTATCGACACACCCGAGCCCACTCGGCATGCGCATATCCCTGCAGCCCCGACGACGCTCTTCTGGCGTACATTTTCTCTCGCTCGGACTAAATCCAGCGGGACAGCGATCTGCTGAAGGTGCGGGTCGCGTATAGACCGGTGGGGTTGGCTGTCTCTCTCTCTCTCGCTCCAAACGACGTCGCTCTTCCTCCAACCGCTCGCGCTCACGCTCTAAGTCACGGCGTTCTCGCCGATATGGGTCATTGCCATAGTAGCTGCCGCCCCCATAGTAAGGAGCGCCTCCATAATAAGGTGGTGGTGGTGGTGCTGGCGGCGGATTGTACCCACCACCGTATCCGTAAGGATCATTAAGATTGGCACATCCATTAAACACTGCCGCCACCGCCAATGATGTCAACACCGTAAAAACCGTACGCTTGGAGTCTTTTATAATAATCATACTAGCTCCTAATATGCTTTTTCCATGTGGCAATTAAACCTATCGCGTTTTTCAAAAGTCCTTGGCGATATAACGGCTTTAAGAAAACGCTATCGATTAAGGGTCGCGAATCAAAATAACAACCTGCAGTGATTTCCAGGAAAGCCTTGCCAGTTTTACTGGCAAGGAATTTTGCAAATCACTAAAGGTTAAAAAAGAGGCCGCGGCACCGATACTCTCCGTTTAGACCGATCTATCTCTACTCTTTACAAAGAACAACATCAACGACAAATCTAGTTGCGGATTCACCTTCCTGGACTACCAGCTTGGTTCCACCATCAACAACGCTACCTGCCCTAATAACGTCGGCCAGAACTGTATTGAGAACCTCCAGATTACTACTAGCCGCCTTGATCGTTAACGCCGAAACCCCCCAGCGTTGGCCCTTCTGAGCGCTAGTTTTAGTTCCACGAATGGCCGATAACACTTCGGTTGCTGCAGCCAGGGCCTGAGGATCACCGGTAATACCGGCCACCTCGGATACTTCAGGCCAACTGGAGCTGTGCACCGAGGCATCTAGTCCATCACCGGCAAAGCGCCATGACCAGATCTCCTCGGTAACATACGGCATAAACGGCGCAAAGAGTCGGATAAATGTCTTAAGGCACCAATATAATGAAGCGTGTGCGGACTCCCTGCCAATTCTATCTTGCTCATTGTAGGAACGCGCCTTGACAAGCTCTACGTAGTGGTCGCAAAACTCCCAGAACTTCTCTTCTACAGATTGAAGAGCGAGTGCATATTCAAAACGGGAGAATGCATCGGTCGCAACACTAACAACCTCTGTCAGTGTAGTTACCATCGCTTGATCAAGGGGATGTCGAATCGCCTCCATACCAGGAATCGGATCTGAGAGCTGCATCAATACAAAGCGGCTGGCATTAAAAAGTTTTACAACTAGTTTGCTGCCAATCTTAAACACGGCTGGATCGCACGCCGTATCTGCGCCAAGCCTAGCTCTACCGGCCCAATAGCGTACTGCATCAGATGAGTATTCAGCCAACAGTGCTTCTGGGGTCACAACATTACCCTTGGACTTACTCATCTTCTTGCGATCGGGGTCTAACACCCAACCCGAAATCACCACGTTTCTCCACGGGATCTCGTCCTCGTGCATCCAGGCTTTAACGATTGTGCTAAAGGCCCACGTGCGGATAATCTCGTGCGCTTGCGGACGGATATCCATCGGAAAGAGCTTGCCGTGCTGCTCTGGATTAAGCACCCACTGACTCTGAATCTGCGGAGTCATCGAAGAGGTAGCCCAGGTATCCATAACATCGGGGTCTCCGCAGAAGCCGCCGGGCTGATTGCGTTGGCTTCCTGAGTATCCCGGTGGCAGATCGCTCGATGGATCAATGGGCAAAAGTTCACGAGAAGCAAATATAGGCTTGTTGTGCTGAATCTCTCCAGCCTGATTGATCGGATACCAAACAGGAAACGGCACACCAAAGAATCTTTGCCGACTGATACACCAATCTGTGTTCAACCCCTCCACCCAGTTTTCATAGCGCAATCTCATGTGCTCTGGGTGCCAGGCGATCTTACGCCCCTGCTGGATAAGCGCCTGCTTGTGATCCATAGTCCTGATGAACCACTGCCGTGTCGTTATGAACTCAACCGGTCTATCCCCCTTTTCATAGAACTTTACTGCGTGTGATATCGGCTTTGGTTCCCCTTGCAAAGCCTGACCGAAACCATCAACCGCACTACCAGGCTGGGCAAGCATCTCAGCTATCACCTTTTTTGCCTTCCGAATATCGAGACCAACCAGCTTACTGTAATTTTCTCTAGCCAGATCAGGCTTCAGCGAATCAAAGGGCTTTGCACCAAAATCAACTTCAAGAAGCGTTCCTTTGAGTGAAACTATCGACCTAGCGGCTAACTTTGATTGCTTCCACCACTCAACATCGTTGGCATCACCAAATGTACAAACCATCAGAATGCCAGAGCCCTTCTCTGGATCAGCGTGCTCTGCAGGAAGAATTGGCACTCGCGCGTGAAATAGTGGAGTAATAGCGAACTTACCAAAAATTGGCTTGTAACGAGTATCATCTGGATGCGCAACCACTGCTATACATGCTGGCAGTAGCTCCGGTCTAGTTGTAGATATAGTGAACGCGCCTCCTCCCTCTACTCCAAACTGAATATCATGAAAAGCACCCGGGATTTCGCGATCCTCTATCTCGGCTTGCGCCACCGCTGACTTAAAGTCGACGTCCCACATCGTCGGTGCCTCGATGCTGTACACCTGCTTCTTATCAACTAAATCAAGAAACGAAAGTTGTGATATGCGCGTGCAGTGCTCTCCAACGGTAGAATATGTACGTGACCAATCGATCGATAATCCGAGATGCTTCCATAAACCCTCAAACGTCTTTTCGTCCTCATGCGTGAGAAGCTCGCACGCCTCAACAAAATTCTTTCGCGAAACCTCCTGAGGAACCAACTTTTCTTTACTGTTAGGGTCTACCTTTGTTGGCTTCCAGCTCGGATCATAAGCAACTGTTGGGTTGCACCTGATATTGTAGACATTCTGCACTCGCCGCTCGGTAGGCAATCCATTATCATCCCACCCCATCGGATATGAGATATTTTTTCCACGCATCCTTTGGAAGCGCGCAATAACATCTGTTTGGGTATAGCTAAAAACATGTCCTAGGTGTAGCGAACCCGATACTGTCGGTGGTGGAGTATCGACCACAAAATTATCATTACGAGATTTGGTCGCATCCCAGCGATAAATCTGAGAGCGATCCCAATTCTCCATCCAACGCTTCTCTACACTAGCGTGATCGTACTTCTCTGGAATCCCTTTCTTCATCGAACTACCCTAATGCTCTAAATTCACTCAGTACGAGCTCTAGATTCGCCCAGATCTCTTTAAACATCAAGGGACTCTAAACTGCAACCTTTAGGAGATCCTGTAGCGTTTTTTAAAAGTCCTTGGCGATATAAAGGCTCTTGGAAAACGCTATTGATTCGCGTCCGCGAATCAAAACAACAATCTATAGTGATTTACATCAAAAGCCTTGCCAGTTTTACTATCACGGACTTTTGCAAGTCACCATAGGCCTCGGCAAGTCAAAAACACTCTCAACCGATGAGTATCGCTGGGCTCCGAGCCGGGCTACAGGCTTTAGTAGGTCCCCCACCAAGCGACCATCTTGCCATGCTGGACAATACACATGAATTCGAACTATCTCACCGATTACTACAGTCGCGGCCCCTACCTCCTGTTTGCCTATCTGCTGCTGCGAGTGCATACGACACTCAAAGTGAAGTGGGGACTCCTTTATACGATCCGGAGCAACTACTTCGGATCGCACACCGCTAAGTCCAACCACCTCTAGCTCACTAACCCCATAGGGATAGGCCGCTGAACAGAGATTCATCGGCTCAACCATCCACTCTGCGACTGAATTAACAACAAACTCTCCGGTGCGCTCGATGTTAATCAACGTATCCTTCTTCTGTCCTGTTGAGCTAAACCCAATCGCGAACATTAGAGCTGGTGGCTTGCTGGACACCCCATTAAAAAAGCTAAATGGCGCCGCATTCACGGAGCCATTATCATTTAGCGTTGAGACAAACGCTATCGGTCGCGGAGCTATCGCCTCAACCATCAGTTTATATGTCGTTGCCACATCTAGCGCGCTCGGATCTAGAGAAACCATCTGAGCAACAGGCGATGCTACTTTGTCACCCGGCTTCCAGCCAGGATTTGGAGCTGTAACGATTTTCATAATAGCTGCCCTATATAATCCTATTACCGGGATCAACTTGATTAAAGCACTGCCCTGAAAGATTGGCCCCTCTAAGCCCCACCATATGTTGTATCCTAGAGTCATTAGCTACTGCTACTCTCTCTTCCAGATACACAGCCGGCCCAATAACTGAACCGGATCCGATCCGACATTCCGGCCCGATCATCACCGGCGGAATTAGCTGCACTGAAGCTTCAATTTTTGCACTCAAATCAATCTCAACACCAGGATGATAGAGCTCGAGAAATCTGATGTTAAGAGCCAGCAGGTCACTAATAGTTGTCAGGTCGCACCTCTCTGCAACCTCTACGCCACCAACAATTTCACCACTATCACACCACTGTGAAATAAGCGCCGGCAGCTCATACTCGCCACGTACGGATAAAGCAACTGCACCAAGTTCTGCAAATATATCATCCTTGAACACGTAAAGCGGCAAAGCCATTAGGTTCGAGATCCGCTCATTAGGGCTAGGCTTCTCGACTAGCCTCTCTATAAGGTTACCAGCTACAGCCACCACTGAACGCGCCGCCAGTGACGTATCTGCCCTGACTCGCAAGATCCCAACTGTGGCTTTAGGGCTAAAGTTAAGATGAAAATCGCAGATCGCTCGGATGTCTGATGCACTAACCAAACTGTCACAGGCAGAAACTATAAAGCCCCCAGTTACAACACCTTCACATACTCTGAGCGCGTCCGCACTGCCACGTGGGAGAGTTTGCTCAAGTATCTGAACCTCACTCCGACCTGCAAAATATCTCCTCAGTTCGCTGTCCATAGGAGCAGCTACAATCACATATCGAGAGATCCCTGCCGATGCCAACTGATCAATCACCCGCTGGATCATAGGCTTGCCGGCAACGGGTACCATCGCCTTCGAGCGCTGACTAGTTACCTCCTGCAATCGTGTTCCTCTTCCGGCTGCTAGAATAACTGCTGTTTCAATCATGTTAGCTCTTGCACCTCATCCATGTAGCTCATCTTGCAGAAATGAATGGAGTAGCTGTCTGCAAGCTCAGGATGCCTGGCCGTATAGACCTCGTGCAGCCTTGCTACCACACTATCCCTCTTGGCCGGATCTATCAGCGCCAAACAACACCCCTGAAAACCACCTCCACAAAAACGGGCTCCATATACGCCGGATTGCTCTGACAAGATCTCATACAAAGAAACGAGCGCTGGACTTCCACTCTCATAGTTTACTATTGAAGAGTATCCTGACTCAGTAATCAATCTTCCAAACCCGTGTATATCACCTGACCGCCACGCCTTAACGCCGTCTTGCACTCGTTGTGCTTCGCTAAAGAAGTGCCGTGCACGCTTGCGCAACGTATCAGGCAACGCCTGCTGATAAGTTTCGTACACTTCTTGTGGGACATCTCCGAGCCTTAAATTATCAGCGATCGCAACCCCCGCTACAGTTAGTAGCGTTCTGGCCGCATCACGACACTCTGCTACACGCTGGTTAAACGGGGTTGCCGTCAACTGGCGACTTAACCCGGAATAAACCACCAGAATCTCCCACAAATCGTGGTTTGCACCAATAGCTAACGAATGTGTGCTGCCGTTACTACAGTCGATGACCGTTAGAGCATTAACCTTACTATTGACTATCACCGATTGATCAAGAATCCCATTATTCAGCTCAAGGTAGCCATTTTCTAACTGAGAAACGAGCGAAACAAGATCTGCGCCAGACAGGTGCGCACTCTGTGCATAAACCAGTGCCTTTAGGTAGGCGATCGAGACCGCTGCTGAAGAACTTAATCCACCTATAGGCATTACTCCATCCACGATCGCTTGAAATCCATAACGAAGATCAATTCCAAGTCGTGCACCTGCTCGCCAAAGACACAAAACTGAGCCCCTAAGATAATTTATCCAGTCACCGGGGATCTTTGGAGCCACATCTTCAAACCTCACCACCGCCCGCTGATCAAAAACGACGCTGAAGACATCCGCCTGACGCGCATCTGTTACTGCTCCGATCAGGTCGATCGATCGGTCTATGGCAAAACCAGTTACTACCCCCCCTTGATGATCGCTATGAGCACCAAGTGGACATAGTCGCAATGGAATGGAGATAGCAAACTGCCCATATAAATGGGATTGAAACGGCGGAGCAAATGAGCGCCGGATGCGACTTGTTCCGAACTGACGTTGGAAAGTCTGGCGCAAGCGCGCTGTGCGTTGATCGGCTAATTCAGGCAGCTTGATTGGAATACCTGTAGCTTTCATCGGTTCATTGACTCACAGGGACCGTTTCTCTAACACTAATTATGAGTTGGCGAAAGACAATCCATGCCAGCATGTATGCCGAAGCACAAACACAGAAAAGTGGCATATATGAGCCGGTATACTCAAGCACATGCCCGGCTACCTCTGCCAATAGTATCCCGCCTACCGCCCCTGCCATGCCACCGCATCCAACAACCGAGGCGACTGATTCCTTCGGAGCAAGCGCGGAGGCCGCCGCAAAGAGATTCGCCGACCAACCCTGGTGAGCCGCTGCTGCGATGCTCAGCAAAACTACTGCGAGCCACACGCTCTGAGTATATGCGATAGCTATCACTGAAAGTACTGAAATTGAACACAGAAGCATTACTCTAAGGCGAGCGGATTCGGCATCGTGTCCGCAACGGACGAGATAGCTGGACCACCAACCACCAGAGACACTGCCGATATCAGCAGCGAGATAGATCACTACCAACGGGGCACCCAGCGCTAACAGATCCAGACCAAAAGTACCGCTTAAGTATTTAGGCGTCCAGTATAGGTAAAACCACCACACCGGATCGGTTAAAAATTTAGCAATCGCAAAAGCCCAGGTAGATCGCGAGCGCATCACCTGCAACCAATTAACTCGATCCATACCTGCAGCTCTCTTGGGTCCAGCTATTTGGTTCGTTGCATGCTTTGGTGTAGGAAAGAGAAACCACGCCAACAGAAGCCAAAGGAACCCAACCGATCCAAGTGCGATAAAGGCCGCCTGCCACCCAAATGAGACGGCCAAGAACGGCACCAAGATCGGAGTAACAATAGCCCCAACGTTCGCGCCACAATTAAATATACCGATCGCCAATGGACGCTCGCGCTCTGGAAACCACTCCGAGACACTCTTAATCGCTGCCGGGAAGTTTGCAGACTCCGCCAATCCAAGGCCAAAACGAGCCCCGGCAAAGTGCCAGGCATTACGAGCGAGTCCATGCGCCATGGCCGCCAAACTCCAAAACAGCACGGCTAGCGCCAGACCGGCCCTACTGCCGATTCGATCAATAAACCATCCACTCAATAGCAACCCAACTGCATAGGCTATCTGGAAGGCGCTGACGATATGCCCATACGTCACTTCACTCCAACCAAACTCTCGCTCAAGTTCAGGGGCCAAGATGCCAAGCACCTGCCTGTCGATGTAGTTGCAGGTTGTGGCCAAAAAAAGCAGAGCGCAGATTACCCAGCGGTGAGGATGCGGCTTACCAGAGGCCCTGAAAGAATCCATGCAGCTAAACTAACTCAGTGCCCTCAATTTGGCACCATTTACAGCGTTTTTCAAAAGTCCGTAGCGATATAACGGCTTTTGGAAAACGCTGTCGATTCGCGGACGCGAATCAAAACAACAACCTATGGTGATTTACGGCAAAAGCCTTGCCAGTTTTACTGGCACGGACTTTTGCAGATCACTATAGGTTCAGCCTCAATCACCCTCCCAAGCCGC
>CAZZLV010000114.1:0-8221 GCA_964655155.1 uncultured Bdellovibrionales bacterium | reverse complement strand
TTCGTGCTTTTAGCCATCTGCACCATTTTCATACTCCTTAATTGCCGAATTTAGGCTAAAATCACTTTATCTTTTTAGTTGTCGATGCTTACCGTGACGGTGCCAGGGTTGCGCCTTAATAAAAGTTCAAAATCCTGTGTGCCTTTAGCCATCTACACCATCTCTATCCGTCTTAACTGCCGAATTTAGGGTTAATGTTTCCACCGAGCGTTACCACGAAAAGCCGCCCCTTAATAGCGGCTAACGCTGCAGTTACTGCATTTGCTGAGCAGTTACTAAAAATTTATCAGGCTTCGTTTGTCCTCGTTTGCAGCACATTCCTCTTGGGAAGATAGTATCGATATCTCCTCTTTTGCTGCCGGATTAACTAACAATTGCGCCTCAGCGTGGGCGCGGTGGTAGTGCGCTGCCATTATATCCCAGGTAAAACGCTCAGTCATACGCTCAGATCTGTTTCTAAGAGCAATTCGCTCGCGGCGATTAATTTCGCAGAATTTAGCTAAAAACGAAGTGAGTTGTTCGATACACCCCTCAACAGAGCTTTTGGCACGGTTGAGAACGAGCACCCCGTTCTGTAGCGCATCCGGTACATGGCGACCAACGTATGCCCCGAAGCCACTCAGATCAGTCGTTACCGTTGGAAGTCCCAAGGCCAAGCATTCAAGGGGAGTGTATCCCCAAGGCTCATAGTAAGAGGGGAATACGCCAATATGACATCCTCTCACAAACTGCTCATAGTCGAGGCTAAATAGACTATTCATCGAAACGAATTCCGGATGAAAGATAACCTTTACCGGATCATCTGGCGCGTTTAGAAGATTTCTATGCCTTAGGTGATTTAGAACTGGATCTGTTCCATCTTCGTATAAATCATGTGTCACCACCGGGGGCCACTGCGAAGATTTGCGCGATAGGATAGAACGTTTTAATCGAAGTTGAATTTCGTCTGGAAAGATCTCTTCGTATGAAGGCAGCTTGCCGCGCGCCACAGCAGCTAAGACACGTTGGCCTACTCCGCGCTCGATATCTCTGCAGGTGGCCTTTAGCTCCTCAAATTTAAGATGGCTCTGCAGAGCCGTGACATTTAGATTTTTTGTCGGTGCTCGTGTGATTATAAAGGCGACTACTGTTGGTGGTTTTGATAGAGCCTTCAACCTCTGATTGAGTCGATAGAGCGATTCGATAAATAGATCCATCCCCTTATTTCGATATTCGTAGCGACCACTCGTGAAGATGTAGAGCGTACGGTCAAGATCAAACGAATAGCTCGGGAAGAAATGCCCCATGACGAACTCATGGATACGCTCTTTGTACTTTGCGTGCAAATTCTGAAACTCGTGCAGCGCAGTAAACTGGTGTGGATTGAGACCATTCGGTAGTACGAACTCAGGCTTGCGTCCCAAAAGGTATTGAGCCTCACGCGCTGTTACCTCGCTTACTGTAGTGAAGATGTGAGCTGAATGCGCGGCGGCGCGTTCGATGGCATACTTAGGCCAAATCATGTAGTGCCTGGCCATGCCATCGGCATCAAAGCAAGAGAGATTGCCGTAAAAATTAGGATCATTAGACGCTATGTAACGCCCCAACATAGTGGCATGGGTCGTAAAAACGGTCGCAATCGGAAGTTGCCTCTGGCGTATCCTGGGCAGGGCGACGCCTGCCATCCATTCGTGAAAGTGACCGGTGATTCGGTGATTCAAATGCTTCGAGGCGACTTCAAAAAACTCTGCTACACAGAAGCCAAAGGCTGTAACCGCGTCAACCTCTCCATCGGCTCCGTCAAGCGATATGCCATTATCCTTCCAGAGAAAGTACTTGTATTCACCAAGCTGGCAATAGCGGGACTGATAGTCTATTAAGATCGCCGATGGGCGGCCGTTAACGAGCCATTTACCGAAATAACACCGGACTCCCCTGCACTGCAGTTCGGTTAGGATCAAACCGATAGGCTCAGGTGGTAGGCACTCTTCGAATTCAAGAGCGCTGGTATGCTCGTGATAGGGGCCGATCACAAAGTAGTTCTCGCCCCAGCGGTCTACCATCGTTGCAGCCTTAGTCTTAATAACGGTATAAATGCCGCCGATCTGGCTGCACACTTCCCAGGCTACTTCAAATAAGACCGAATCGTGTCTAGGGTTTGAATTAATCATGACCCTGTGAGTATAGCTGCAAAGCCGATAAAAAGCACCCCCAAGCGGACTACATAACGTCGGTTGAAAGCTTGCGGTCGAGGTAGAAATCGTCAAGCTGAAACTTTCGTCTTAATTCCTTAATCTGTTTGGCACTCTCTGAGCTTCTGCGGCCCGTAAAAACAGCAGTAATCATGGTGTTCTTTGCGGTATGATCCGAGGAGATAAACTCAAAGAGTTTGGTGTTATATCCCAGGCTCTCAAGAGTCAGCGCTCTAAGGCTATCGGTCAGACTATCAGCAAAACGTTCTGCGATAATGCCGTGTCGTAGAACCGCCTGCAGATCTGCAGAAGGGCGTAGCCGTTGCCGTACATACTTGTGACAGCATGGAGCCACACAGATGTAGCGCGCGTTCAACGCAACTGCTTTAGCGATTGCGTCGTCAGTGGCGGTGTCACATGCATGCAGCGCCACAACGAGATCAGCAGATTTCAGATCTGCAGACTCAATCGGGCTCGCTATAAAATCAATCGACGATAGCGCTAATCGAGTCGCAACTTCTTTTCCGGCTGCAACAAGCTCATGACGCTGCTCAATTCCCGTGGTCCTACTCTCAGCGGAATTACTTAGTAGGAAATGATGCAGGGCAAAAGTTAGGTAGTGCTTACCCGATCCGAAATCAGCTGCGCGAAAGCCTGTTGTTTTAGATAATTCTTCCGGCTTAATAAGTGAGGCGATGATCTCGATAAACTTTTGAATCTGCCGGAATTTGTCGTATCGCTCGCGTCTAACAACCCCTTCCTTAGAACTTATTCCTAACTCGACTAAGAATCGGCTATTAGCATCGATTCGATAGTTTTTCTGTCGGTTGTGATGGGGGAGTGTAATCTGGGTGGCTGTGACTTTGCGACGCTTAAGCCTAAATGAGCCCTTGTCAGTTCGCTCAAATGAGATCTCCTCTTGTGCTGTCTTTACATAAGCCGATCGAAAATGATCCGACAGAAGGGTAGTTATAAGGTCGTGTCCCTCCGCCGGGGCGACGTTTCGACGTTCTACCTGTTTGCCATCTGAGTACTCAAAGCTTAGCTCACGCAGGCTACGTGCGTTCAGAAATGCAGATACCACCACTCGGTACCACCGATATCCAGATTCAGACTTACTTAAGGTTGCCTTTAGGAATGATTCGCTCTCAAAACTCTCTCTGAGTAGCTGCTCAAACTGGACTTTGTTATCTGCGCTATTCACTTATAGGCCTCTGGTAGTTGTCTAAACATAATCCGGTGCGGGATAGCCACTGGTGCAGCTATACTTATATCCAGAATCTTATCCAAAATCTGTGCCAGTAAAACTGTTAAGGCTTTCGCTGAAGATTACTGTAGGTTTGTGATTTGATTTTAAGCTGCAAATCGATAGTGTTCTCCATAAGCATAGATTTCGCTGCGGACTTTTGGAGCACGCCATTTTACTCGAATTGCGACTAATAATCCTAGTGAGTAGTTAGAAAAATTGATTGATTTTAATTCTAATCAGGATTAGAGAACCGGTTTAATTGGTGTAAAGTCTCGAGTGCCTTTACTTCGAGTGGAAAAAATTATCCTATAAACGGCAGTTAAGGAGGATGAAAATGGCGCAGGTGCTCAAAAGCACGAAGTATTTTAAACTTTTTGGAGGCTTGAACCCTGGCACCGTCAGGGAGAGCGCCGAAAATTCAAAATACACAGTGATTTTGGGC
Source organism: uncultured Bdellovibrionales bacterium (assembly GCA_964655155.1). GTDB lineage: Bacteria > Bdellovibrionota_C > UBA2361 > UBA2361 > OMII01 > OMII01. Next base: position 4,359 of record CAZZLV010000114.1, on the reverse strand, counting down.
AGATGCGCCATTTTCAGACCCGCAACTGCCGTTTTTAGGATTATCTAAATTCTGATTTTTGCGATGCTTTTAGCGGCTTTTAGTGAACCGAAAAGCACCCACGGATGGTGGTAGTCTTAGGGAGATAAATTCGTGCCGATACAGATTATGCGAGTCAAGAAAAAGTGTCTTGAATTACTCGCGCGCATAGAGCGAGAGGGCGCCTACTCGCACTTGGTGTTACAGCAGGTGGCGCAGTCTCGAGAGTTGTCGGCTGAGGAGTATCCAGTCCTTTTGCAGATTGTAAGAGGAACTCTGGAGCAGAGTGGGATAATTCAAGATCAACTCGATCTTTTTCTACCTAAGGGCCTAGCCTCGCTGCCGCTCGATGTGCAGCTAGTTTTGCGCTTAAGTGCCTATCAGATCCTCTTTCTTGAGCGGGTCAAAAAACGAGATGTTGTTTTTGAGGCTGTTGAGCTGGTTAAGACCGGTCGATGCAGTTCGTTGGCGGGTCTGGTAAACGCAGTCTTGAGAAAACTTGAGCCGATAGCACGATCTGACTCGGGCGCGCATGTCGTAAAGTCTACCCGTAATTTTCCGAGTTGGTTGATCACACGTTGGGAGCAGCAGCACGGCGCTGAAAAAATTGAAAGTTTTTGTGATGAAGTGGGGGCCAAGATTCCACTGTATTTCCGGGTTAATACATCTTTAGTTAGCCGACAAGAACTGCGAGAGGCCCTTGCTGCCGAAGGTGTCACAAGTGGTGATGTTGTTATATCTCCAAATTCCCTGCAGTTGTTGAATATGCCGCACAACTTGAGAATTACGCAGCTTGAAAGCTACTCCAAAGGGCTTTTTTTTATTCAGGATCTTAGCTCGACAATTGTGGCAGATATTGTGATGTCAGACGCTCCTAGCCGTGTTAGAGACATCTGCGCAGCACCGGGAGGTAAGGCATGCAGTATGGCTCTCTCTTTAGCCTCAGATAGGGTCAAGGTATATGCCAGCGATAAATTCCCGAAGCGCGTAGATTTAATCAAAGAACTATGCAAACGGCTGGGAGTACAAAATGTTCATGCTGAGGTTCTGGAGGTGGGCAACGTATGCAATCCCCCAGGAGATCTCTTTGATGCAGTACTTCTGGATGCGCCTTGCTCCGGTTCGGGTACGGTCGGACGTAAGGTGGATGTGCGCTGGTCGATCACAGAGGAGCGTCTGGGGGAGCTTGTAGCACTTCAGTCATCACTAATAAGGGCAGCAGCAGAGATGTTAAAGCCGCAGGGCGTGCTCGTATACAGCACCTGCTCAATCGATAGAGAGGAGAACGAAGGGGTAGTGGAGGCTTTCTTGCAAGAGCGCAGTGATTTTGCGTGTGTCGATCTGAGAGATAGCCTTGCTCCTGATCTATGCACTCAGGAGGGGTTCTTTCGTGCATGGCCACAGAGTCACGCGATGACAGGAGCCTTTGCTGCTAAGCTTAAAAGAAAAGCCACTGTCTATAGTGATTTGTAAAAGTCAGTTTCATTAACACTGGCAAGGCTTTTGCCACTGCTGCAGTTGCGGAGTAGTTACGAGTCTTGTATGCGTTCCAAAAGCAGGGTGCAGCGCTTTCTGGTTTGGGTCCGCTTGGTAGCAATACTAAGAGCGCGCTTTGAACCCACTATCAATAGTAACTTTTTGGCGCGTGTGACCCCAGTATACACAAGCTGACGTTCGAGAAGGGTAAAATGTGAATCATCCAGGGTAAAGACTACGCATGGAACCTCCATACCCTGAGATCGGTGTACTGTTACGGCATAGGCCAGAGACAATTGGCCCAGGTCGCCACGCGTATAATTTATAAGACGACCATCCCATAACTCAACGGTGAGCGATGTGCCCTCGGAATCAACAGCGCTGATGACCCCTAGGTCGCCGTTGAATACACCCGAGGGATCGATTTTATAATTGTTAACTCGTTGGCAGACTCTATCTCCGATACGGAACGAAGTCTCTCCGACCTCAAGCATCGTGGCTGATGAGTGTCTGGCCCGAGGATTGAGGCGTTCCTGTAGGCGCTTATTGAGCTCAGTTGTACCGAGCGGGCCACGATTGGTAGGGGTAAGAACAGCGATATCAGATCCCGAGAAACCGAACTTTCGCGGGATCTGCTCGGCCACAAGGCTCTCGATTAATTTAGCTGATTCCTCCATCTCGCGACGTTCAATCAGGTAGGCATCGCTCTTTGTTATGCCATCGGGCGCTGGCACATCTGGAAGCTGACCCACATTAATCATGTGTGCTACTGTGTTTATTCGAGACTCGGCGTTTCTACGAAAAAGTTGTGATAGCTGTATGGTTTTAACATGGGGTGAGCGGATCAGGTCGCTAAACACGCGACCCGGGCCGACTGATGGGAGCTGATCCTTGTCTCCAACGAGAATAAGTGAGCAGCGATCAGGGATCGCCGCAAAGAGGTCTCTGGCCAAAAGTATATCGATCATCGATGCTTCATCAATAATTAGGGCATCGTAGGGCAGGTGATTTCTGGCGTTAAAGATGAACTCTTTGCTGTACGGGTCGTACTTAAGGAGTCTGTGTATGGTGCTGGATGGGGCGCTGCATACTTGCGATAATCTTTGAGCGGCTTTGCCGGTTGGTGCAGCGAGGGCATATGACATCCCCGCCTTCTCGAAGAGCAGCGTGAGCGCCTTGATCATAGTTGTCTTGCCGCAACCAGGCCCACCTGTAATGATCATCAGGGGGAATCTAGTAGCAAGTTGAACTGCATAGCCCTGCTCGGACGATAATGTCAGGCCAAGTGTTCGTTCAGACTCTTTAATCGCTTCTTGGTAGCTAATACCAGAGCCATCATGGGCTGATAATGGGTATAGTCTCCTCCTAACACGATCAGCGACAAAGCGCTCTGCAGCGTCAAAATGTTTCAGGAATATTCCGCCGCTGTATGAAACGAGATCCCCTTCAGCTAGTAGTTGATTAAGCTGCTCTCCAAGATCCGGAGCATGCTCTAATCCTAAGAGTAGCTGCGCGCGCTCAAGCAATATCTTCTCTGGGAGGTAACAGTGTCCTTCATCAGAGCCGTTTAGCAAGGCGCAATAGATACCAGCGCGTAGCCTCAGTGGGGAGTCAGGCGCAATCCCTAAGTTTAGAGCTATTGTATCGGCGGTATGAAATCCGATCCCTCGTATCTCGCGTGCCAACAAGTAAGGATCTGATTTCAGAGTCTCGATAGTTTTGTTCTTTAAGCGGCTGTAAATTCGAGCCGAAAGATTGGGAGATATCTGGTGTTCAATAAGAAACCGCATCACCTGGTCGAACTCCGTTTGCCGCAGAAGAGCAGCTTGAAGTAGCTCGGCTCTCTTTTTCCCTACACCGGCCAGCGCGGCAACGCGTGTTGGATCCTCTCGTATGATGTCGAGAGCTGTAGTCCCGAACTCATTTACTATTCGTTTTGCTGTTTTCTTGCCCACACCAGATATCAGGCCGCTCGATAGGTAGCGTTCAATCCCACCTTTGGTTGAAGGCGGAGTTTCGGAGATCGTGTGAACGGTGAACTGCCTCCCGTACTTGGGGTGATCGAGAAACGATCCAGATGCAGTCACATGAGCTCCTGCCTTGATTTGGGGTGAGATGCCTACAGCTGTGATTCGGTCATTCCGGTCATCTAGGTTGATCTGTAATACAGAGTAGCCATTCTCCTGGTTACGAAATGTAACCCGGTCTACCGTGCCTCGAATGATCTCACTTTCGGCGGCGTCCTTCATATTCTTGACCGGGGTGTTCTGGCAGGCATCGGTTTCCGGAGTATTCGTATCTGGAGGGTATCAGAGAGCTGGCGCAAAAACCAAGCGCTTAACAGGGGTTGGGCTGGGCTGTTATCTCTTGGGGCGCACTTTAGGCATCAGAAGCTTGATCTGGTTGCTTTCTTGGCTTAGAATCCTAACTAACAAAGGCGCTAGTAGCTCAGCTGGTAGAGCAGGAGACTCTTAATCTCTTGGTCCGGGGTTCGAATCCCTGCTGGCGCACCATGTTATCCCTGCTGGCGCACGATGTTATCCCTGCTGGCGCACCATGTTATCCCTGCTGGCGCGCGATGTTATCCCTGCTGGCGCGCGATGTCATCCCTGCTGGCGCGCGATGTTATCCCTGCTGGCCAAATTCAATCCAATTTAAATGCTTAGTATGATACGCCATCCCGAAGCAGGGGATGACGAGAAAGAATAGACAATAAAACCGCGGAGCATTTTCAGCTCTCCTATCCATAGCGTTTTTCAAAAGTCCGTAGCGATATAGCGGCTCTTGGAAAACGCTATTGATTCGCGGACGCGAATCAAAACAACAATCTATAGTGATTTACGGCAAAAGCCTTGCCAGTTTTAC
>CAZZLV010000113.1:0-8273 GCA_964655155.1 uncultured Bdellovibrionales bacterium | reverse complement strand
ATTTTAGTCATATGCGCCATTTTCAGACCCGCAACTGCCGAATTTAGGTTTAATCCTCCTTAATTGCCGAATTTAGGTTAAAAACTCACCATGTCGACCGCTCTATTCCCCTTAAGATTCAGTTCATCAATCGCTGCTAGTCTAACCCCGGAGCTGGCAAATATTTTAGCTGCTATCAGCCTTTCGGGAGCCGCTACACCTACCGAGCGGGTGTCGGCTTTTCTGGATCGGCTCTTCTATCGTTCAACTCCGGAGATAGTGCGTGGCAGAACTGAGGGGCAGTTGCAGCAAATTGTGCTTGGTTGCCTTGAGGTTCTTGCGCAGCAACTAGCAAGCCCAGACCGGATTGCTCTCGGCACAAAAGAGGTTGGCGACACCACTGGGGTATTTATAGCTCTAAGCGATCACCCATTTATTATTAGCTCTTTGGCAGAGCGCTTCTACGAGGCAGACATCCCTCTAAACTGCTTTCAACATCCGATTCTATCGGTGAACGGCTCACACATAGCGCTTTCTTACATTGAGCTAGGCCACAACGCACACTGCGAGGTTGCTAGCCTCCTTCCGCAGCTGAGAGAAACGCTTAAAACACTGATGACGATCGTTGGCGCCCATGAACAGATGCTGGCAAACACCAGGGTAGCCGCAGCCGCTCAAGAGGGTTCCATAGCAACTGAGTGGGGGACGTTATCTCAACATGAGATTCGGGCATTTCTTGATTGGTTAGCAGATGGCAGCTTCTTTTTTGTTGGCGTTTCTTCCTGGAATCGTGAGCACAACATGAGCCATGGATGTGGAGTCTGGGGTGCCCCTGGCGCCTTTCGCAACGCGCTTAATGCTGAACTGCTCCTAGATCTACAGCGACTGGATGCAGCACAGCTATCCTTTTCAATCTCTAAACTGCAGCTTCGATCGCCGATTCATCGCAACGCTCCTCTACTGAATGTTTTAGTGAAGCCTAGCTCGAATTCAAACGATTGGATCTCAGTTGTTGGATATCTAACATCGAAAGCCTGGGCTCACGAGGCATTTGATATACCGGTGCTCCGTAGCAAGCTGCGCCAAGTTTTGGCCTCAGAGCAGACTCCCCCTAATTCGCACGACTACAAGTACGTGATCGAGGTGATCGATAACATGCCTACGGATGAGGCATTACGGATGCCAATCCGCGATCTTCAAACGATAGCGCAACTGGCACTGGGCGTATTTTCGCGAGAGGTTTCACGCAGCGTTACATGTATCGACACACTCAAGCGGTGGGCACTGACCACGATTGTTGTTCCACCTGAAAGATACAGTGCCAGCATGAGCGATGATGCTCAGCTGCTGATCGAATCGTGCTTTGGTGTGCGCACAGATTCGAGCGACCTTCACCTAGACTCAAGTAAAAAACGCCAACTTAGACTCTACATCAGCACCCCGCTTTCAAATTGCGCCGACCCAATGCCTGACCTTGAGGATCTCGGCAGAGCCCTGCAGCGCGCCACATTGAGCTGGGAAGAACTACTTAACGAGAAGCTAGCCTGCGATCAAGGGGCACTCCACTCACTACCCATAGTATTCCCTGAAGGCTACCAAGCAAGTATCTCAGTAGCTGAAGCAGCGCACGACTATTATTTAACCACTGCTATCAACAGCTCACAGCCTCTGGCTTGCTCTATTTTTAGTGAGCAGCAATCATCAAATCTAGCCAACTTAAACTTTGCCTCGCTGAATTCTTCAATATCTCTCAGCGCTGCAGTTCCAGTCTTGGAAAATATCGGGCTAGAAGTTTTAGATGCAAACTCATACGTAATTGGTCGCTCAATAGACGAAATCCACCTACTAAAGTGTGCCGTGCGTCCATTTGATGCACAGCAGATCGATATCACCGCATTTAATAGTTCGGTGGCGTCCGGGCTAGTACGCATCCTGGGGGGTACAGCAGCGAGCGATCCACTTAATTTACTCCTCCGCACTAAGGGTCTATCGATCGAACAGATATCTTTACTCCGTTGCTACTGCGCTTTTCTTTGGCAGACCTATAAGATCGCCACAAAGAGAACGATGTGGAAAGCGCTTGCCCATTCGCCTAATGTTGCGGCTATATTCGTCGACTACTTTGAAATGGCATTCAATCCAGCCCGACAACTCTCATTAGTGGAGCGCAAAGAACATTGCCTCAAGATCGAGCAAGATTATCAGATAGCTCTCAGAAATGTTCGCGATGTTACCCATGATCGAATCTTAAAAGCGCTACTCGTACTCGCTAAAAATACGGTGCGGACCAACTTTTATCAACCTTCGGACACAATTGCCCTGAAGGTACATGCCGAACGAGTAGATTTCCTGCCACATCCCCGCCCGCTCTACGAGGTCTTCGTTTATTCCTCACGAATCGAGGGCACTCACCTGCGTAGCTCTAAGGTTGCGCGTGGTGGGATCCGCTGGAGTGAGCGCCTGGACGACTACCGCTCGGAGGTTTTAGGTCTCGTCAAGACACAGAAAGTAAAGAACGTGATTATCGTACCAAGTGGCGCTAAAGGCGGATTTATCGTTAAAAATATGCCAGCCCCCGGCGAGGGTATGGGAGCCCTTGTTGAAGGTGCCTACCGTGAGTATATCGCTGCATTGCTTTCAATCGCCGACAACCTTTTAGACAACAACCATGTGCGGCCGCCAAACTGCATCGTATATGATGACTTTGACCCATATTTTGTAGTCGCTGCCGATAAAGGCACTGCAACTTTTAGTGATACCGCCAATTCAATCGCCAAATCTCAGTACTCGTTCTGGCTAGGCGATGCTTTTGCCTCTGGTGGCTCTCAAGGCTACGATCATAAAAAGTACGGCATTACGGCTCGTGGTGGAATGGAGTGCGTCAAACGTCATGCTCTAGATAGTACAATTAGCACAGACGAGCCGATCACTGCCGTAGGGATCGGAGATATGTCAGGAGATGTGTTCGGTAATGCGATGATCCTGACATCTAACACATTACTTCTCGGCGCATTTAATCATAAGCATATCTTTGTCGATCCCAATCCTCGACAAGAAGAGGCGTTTCAGGAGCGCCTACGACTCTTTGCCCTGCCCCAATCCCAATGGTCTGATTTTAATCCAGCAGTTATCTCACAGGGTGGCGGCGTATTCGAACGCTTCGCCAAGGACATAGCCGTCACCACCGAGATGCGTAATGCTTTCGGCATCGGCGAAGATGCGCCAGCTACCGTTGATGGAGAGACGCTCATCTCTCTGATACTTAAAGCCCCGGTTACCCTGCTCTGGAATGGCGGCATAGGAACTTATGTCAAGGCGCGCTCTGAATCTCACAGCGATGTCAACGATGGCGCAAACGATGCTGTGCGAGTCAACGCGGATGAACTTCGCTGTCGGATTATTGGAGAAGGCGGCAATGTTGGCTTTACCCAACAAGCTCGCATCCAGTGCGCTCAACAAGGCATTAAACTCAATACTGATGCGATCGACAACTCTGGAGGCGTAGACCTCTCTGACCACGAAGTGAATTTAAAACTACTCTTCTCCCCGATGATTGCCAATGGAGGGCTCCTCGAAGCTGAACGCAACTCACTACTAGAAGAGATCGCTCCTGATGTAATTGAATCGGTGCTCCAACACAACAGAGATCAGGGGCTACTTCTAACTATTGCTGAGAGCGCTTCAGTTCATGAGATCGAGCTCTATCGCGGGCTCATACGCAAGATGCACTCGCGTGGATTCCTCGATCGTATACGGGACAACTTACCTGACGAGCAGGAGCTCGATCTACGCGCCTCATCTCAGCTAGGCCTGTACCGTCCTGAGCTCGCCATTTGCAGTGCTTCGGTCAAAATGTGGCTGAAGGATGGCCTGCGATCTTCAGACCTATTGGAGGACTCACATCTTGAGCAATACCTGCTGGGGTATTTTCCGCTCCGCGTGCAGCGCGAATTCCGCTCAGCAATCCTTAGCCACTCACTGCGCCGTGAGATTATCGCCAATCAGATCGTTCATGAGGCTACCCTTGCAGCGGGGATATCTTTCTTACCATCGATCGCAAGCTCAACAGGAACATCAGTTCCCCAAGCCATGAAATCCCTATTAGCTGCCGATCTGATCCTTGGTGCCCGAAGCATGCGCTCTCACATTCGCACCCTTGATACAGTTCAGGGCCGCTCAGCATTTGTCGATGCCTGGGTAGATCTATCAACAGCAGTGCGCCATGCAAGCGCATGGCTTATACAAACCCATCCTAACAGCTCAATCCAAGAGCTGGCAGAGCTATACGGTAATAGTTTCTCGAGTCTGATTCCTCACGCAAGGGCGATGTTTAGTGCCGACGAACTGACTCGTTTTGAGAAACGAGTAGAAGAGTACCACACACATGGACTCAGCCAAGGCGATGCAATTATCCTGGGCCTACTGCGCAGAGTTCACAGCGTACTAGAAACCCTCTGGTGCGCCCGAGAATACCGACACCAGGTACAGGACGTTGCGGCGACACTCGCCCTAGTTATCGATAGCATGGAGCTGCAACTCTTATTTAAGTTTGAACAGGCACTCCAAGCTGGCAACAAGTGGGAGCAAGAGCTCGCCGAGGGCTCATTTCAGGAAATTAGGCGAGAACTTTCGCGCATCACAGGAAAGTCACTATCACGCTCACTGACATCAAGCAAAGATATCAGCGCCACGCTGGCTAAACACAAACAACATCAAGCTGTTCGCGATATCATGTCGGAGATTAATGACGGCATGCGAACCAAACGCCCTTTCTCGATATCTGTGCTACCACTTATTGCGCGGCATCTTCGAGAGCTATCGTTATCCTGTAGCAAGTGAGAGAAGTTTCAACCTAAATTCGGCAGTTAAGGCCGATGAAAATGGTGCAGATAGCTAAAAGCACGAAGTGTTTTGAACTTTTCTTAAGGCTTAAACCCTGGTTCCATCAGGGTGAGCACCGAAAATTCAAGACAGAGTGATTCTAGTCAGACTTGCTATCTTCAGAGCCGCAAATAACGAATTGATGGCTAATCTTTTCAACCTGCTTGGCGTCACCAGCGACATCTTAATCGATCTTAGCTGCTGAATTTAGAATATTGTGTTTCGTGGCTTTGTCGTGCTGGATTTGCGCCATCTAGTATGCCTTGCAACTCTAGCGCGTGCTCATGCTGTGGCTCAAAGATCAGGATCTTTTCGATCTCTAGCCGAGCCTCATTAACCTTTCCTTGCGCAAATAACAATCCAGCGAAAGAGTATAACATATCTAAGCTAGCGGGATGTAGATCGAGATATGCCGTTAGCATTCTCTCCATCTCGGTATAGCGCTTGAGCGGATATCCGGTCTGTAGCAACCCGAGCAGCGCCCGATGATTTTCGGGATTTCTCTCAGTTGCTGCCTGGAAGAAGCCAAACGCCTTCTCGAGGTTGTTCTCAGTCATGGCGCATAGGCCCATTCCTGCGTACGCAACATCACACTCAATGTCTATGGAGATAGCCTGAGTAAAGTACTGCTCTGCCATCTTCCAATTTTGAGCTTCTGCTGCGAGCGCACCCTTTCCGCACAGTGCGCGCGCACACTGCGGATTAGACTCAAGGATCTCATCATACTTCCTACCTGCAGATTGCAGATCGCCCCCAAGAACAGTAAATTCAGCATCTAGGCAGCTAGCTATCTCGCTATAAGGCCGGTTCAAAACCACTGTAGTCACCAGCTTTGTCAGCTCTTCAACTGCAGCTGAGAATTCACCAGAACGCTTCAGATCTTCAATACGACCGATGGTCTGTGCTGCCTCTTCATCACTCAGAATTTCTGCAGTCTGAGCTTCTGATTTAGTTACCGCAGATGTTACTGATGGATCTTTCTGTGACTCAACTTTCCAAGCGCGTACTCGCTCCGAAAGCTCGCAAATAGACTCGCGGAGCGCTGGGCCTGAAACTAATGGCACGATCTGCGACATTGGAACAGCTGGAGCGCCTGTAAAATCAGCGCGCCCACCGTTACGTATGATCTGCCGAAGCTCGTTAGCTCCTTTATGATCTGGATGCGTTTGAGTAATAACATCAAGCTCCCATTGGGCCGCCTCAAGCTGGCCGCTCTTAAAGAGGCATCCCGCAAGACAGAAGCGAATCTCTACATCTGCCGGCTTAATCTGTAGATACCGCGTCAGCACCTCTAATGCCTTACGATACTCACCGAGACCATATGAGCACTCTAAAAGCTGATAGAGGGCAACGAGATAATCCGGCTCTATCTCCAGAGCTCGGTCAAAGAAGACTATAGCCGTGTCTGGTTGGTTCTGGATAAGGTCACACATGCCACGACCCGTTAGCAGCTTTGCTTCGTTTGGCTCAACCGAGAGAGCGCGATCAAAGAAGCTTAAGGCCTCAGCGGGCCGCATCTGAGCCAATAACACCGCTCCTCGGGCCTTGAGAACTCGAGTTGATTGTGGATTTAGCCTCTCTGCTTCGGCTAAGTAGACATCAGCTGTCTCAAAGTCCGCCCTCTTCGCAGCATTTTCGCCACGCTCCACGATCTCTGCAAACTTAGGCCCTTCATTTTTCATAGCGTACTCTCCGTTGTGCACAGAATTCTGACTGCTGTAACCTGTGACGATCTTTGAAACAGCAGCTGCAGTGCTCTTACTGGCCACTTCTCTATAAACCTCTTCTGTTCTTTCCACTGCTTTTACCCACGAGAAAGACTGAGCCAGATCTGTCATTCCTTCGCGCACGGGACTGTAATAAGCTGCTGTAACCGCGGATAGAATCGAATCGCCGTCCCAGGGCGTACAGTAAAAAGCCTTATCGCCAACATAGTCAGCGGTAGTCCCGGTCCTAGTAACAACGATATTTTTATTGCGGGCTGCTGCCTCAAGAGATACCAGCCCTGGTAGTTCATACCAACTTGCCAGAGCATGTACTCGGCATGCCGCGTAGGCAGACGATAGCATCTGAGGATCTAGCATTCCCAATACTATCGTCTTCCCGCGTCGCTTGAAGGATCGAATCGCAGCTTCGTACTCGGGCTGGTAAGAGAATCCCCCTGCTGCGAGCACTACCGTCATCGGTGAGTCCTCAAGAGCTTTTAGAAGCATCAATTGGTTTTTGCGAGACTCAAGACGTCCAACACACAGGACAAAATCGCGCTCTCTATACACCTGCTCGAAAAGCTCTGGGCCACACAGCGCACCTATCTCACTTCCAACTGGTACGGTTATAATCCGCTGAGCATCAGGAAAATCTCTCTTTAGGGCAGAGGCCTCCCCTGAGCCATTGGGCATCAGAGCTGCAGCATTTTTTGCCAGCTCATCCGCCGGAAAACGCGGTGATGGCTCAATCGCACTCAACTGCTGGTAGGTCAACCCATACGAGCCTGGTCGCTGACCTCCTCGTACATACTCGATTAAACTGCCAGCTACGAGATGAGACTGTCTATGAAACTGCGGCAGATCCTCATAGAGAGTTGTAACTACATATGGCACATTTGCTGCAACTGCACGATCTGCGTATTGCTGCGTCAGACCAGTGGTAGCAAAATTAAAGAGATGTACCAGATCGAATTCCGCCAGATCGATATTCCCCTGTAGATCGATCGTTACCTGGTGGCCACGTTGACACAGCCCGTCACTTAGGCGCTCAAGCAAGATTGTATCGCCGCCCCGATGAATAAATACATTAGGACGGGTCTGCATCAGAACCCGATATCGTGATACTCTTTGTGTTGGACTTTCCGTTATCACACCTACACTCCTCTATGAGCACGTCTTGGCTTCATGCGCGACGGCCTTCGACATTAAGCATGCCTCTGAGCTGGCATACCCAAACGGTCGAGGGGTAGAGGTTATGATGCAGGCAATAAAGATTGGTTCCAGAAAAAATTAACCTAAATTCGGCAGTAGCGGGCCTCAAAATAGCGCAGCTGACTAAAATCACTTTGTTTTTTATTTTCGGTGCTCACCCCAGCGGTACCAGGGTTGCGCCTCCGAGAAGTTCAAAATATTTCGTGCTTTTAGCCATCTGCGCCATTTTAATACTCCTTAACTGCCGAATTGAGTATTAAGTGTTCCGTCCTAAGAGGACGCGGCACCTCTACGGACACACCTTAGAATTGTAGAATTAGGAGTTTAGCAAGATCACAAAAACTGTTGCTGTAGGGCAAACACTAGGCGTGGCACTGTAGTGATTTGCAAAAGTAAGTGCCGGTAAAACTGGCAAGACTTTTGCCGTAAATCACTATAGCTTGTTGTTTTGATTCGCGTCCGCGAATCGATAGCGTTTTCCAAAAGCCGCTATAT
>CAZZLV010000112.1:0-8305 GCA_964655155.1 uncultured Bdellovibrionales bacterium | reverse complement strand
GATTTTAGCCAGATGCGCCGTTTTCGGGCCCGCAACTGCCGAATTTAGGATTATTGTAGCCCTGTACGTGAGCTTTGAGGTTTGATTGTTCGGTCATGTTAAGATCTCTCAAAAATAGACTACGCTGCTTTCAGATTATCTCGATTGCGCTTATAAGCACGGTGTTTTGGCTTCTAAGTCAGCAATGCTTACAGGCAGAAGCTGTCGGCGCTATGTGCCTTTCAGCCGTTGGCGATCCGTTAACAAAAGTCGCCAATTTCGGAACCTATATTCTCAATCATCATTGGAACTACGCCCAGTACGAGATGCTGTTAGCTGCGGTGGGAGTGGTGCTGATCTCTCTTGCGTTACTCTGGCGCCGAGCATGCACTTGGTGGTGTATCTGCTACCTAGCGGCACTTACACTCTCAGGGCTGGGGGAGCTGTCGGCGCTTAGGCGCGATAGCTTTTATACCACGACGTACCACTTTGCGGCATTTGTCATGGCGCTGCTGTGCTTTGTAATCCTCCTGCGTAGAGCCCCGGCCCTGCTGACAAGTGGTTGGATAGAAGCAAGACGGTTGATAAATAAGGTTTCATTTGGTGAAGTTGTAGTTGTGCTATCGATCCTGGCTTTTTCCTGTATAAACCGTTTCTATCAGTTAAATAGAAACCCATCCGGCTATGATGCTGAAGCCTGTCCACACAGATTAGTTGCAGAGTCCTGGAAGCGCATATTTCAGCAGGAAGTTGGTGAGTACGTGCAGCAATCATCTGGTATGTCATGGGTGCTGCTGCACAAGCTCTTTACGCGACTTGATCATCCAACGCTCTTTTATCTGGATGAAAGACTGCTTGGCGTAGCGATCAGTTTGCTTGGCTGTGTCGTGATCTATTTCTTCGTGAGAAATCTACGTGGAGCATTTGCTGGCATACTTGCATTAGTGCTGTATGTGCTTGGCCCTCTCGATCTTGAGTGGTCACGTTTGCCGGTCATGCACCATATCCCAGTTGTACTATCACTGCTGCTAGCATGGGCTACCCTGAATGCGTTGAGCGCCCGCACATGGGTAAGCTTTTTGCCCGTAGCAGTATTACTAGCGGCTACTAAATTTGTGTATCCGTCAGCTAAGCTTGTGCTTTTTGGGCCACTGGGAGCTGTTTTAGCGATACTGCTATTTCAGCGCAAAGATTGGCGCGGCAATTACTCTAAATTGATTATAGTATTTCTAGGGTTGCTCCTTTTTGTGGCTGTTCGCTCATTTGTGTATTATGTGGTTCACAATCAGGTAGTTTTCATTCATCCGTTTGATAATCCGTATCCTCCTGATATCAAGGTTTCGCAATTTAAACGCATTCAGCAGATGCTTGGGCAGGGGCTTTACTTCTTCTATGAGGTATTCTTTGCTCCGGCATCGCCGACGCACTGGACTAATCACGCCACTGTTCTACCGGCACGCTCGCTATCATCTTTTACGGTTGTATTCTCAGTCCTAGCTTTTACGCGCTTGATGTTTCTATTTAAGAGACCTGAGGCTCTAGTTTTTATAGGTATGATTGTAGGTGGGCTTATTCCGGGAATGGCCACAGAATTGGCCGATCGTCGTATAGCGGTAAGCCTTGTGCTGTGCCTTGTGCTTGGCGTACTCGAGTTTTGTTGGTTAATCGAGACTTTAATAAATCGTGGATCGCGCGTGCTTGCAAAGATGATTCAGGGGGTAGTTCTTGTGGCTTTGATCGCCTGCCTAGGAATATCACAAACAACATCATTTTTTACCCGGCACATCGCTCGTCCGATACAGATGGAGGCGGGAGACTCTGTGCTGAAAATACTAAAGGATGACACACTTGTGGTATACCTAGCAGAGGAGCGTCGTTGTGAGATGTTCTACACAATCTATGCACGAATGCGTGAGACAAATGGCTCGATAGCTTTTGCTACTGCGCACGAGAGTAGCAAGGGCGCTAAGGAGCAGATATTAACTCCAGAGCCAGTTCTGAATAGTAGCTACTATACCCTCTCGCAGCTGGCTTCCCAGATTGAATCTTTGAAGAAAGGTCGTACCTGGAGATACTATCTCTTTGTCTTCCAACCTACACCGCAGAGAGAGGAGTGGCGCTCTCTTCTTAAGCAGGTTTATCCAAAAGGTAGTGAGAAGTTGATTGAGTACTCTGCGGCGCACGGACAGAGTATGTTGTTGTACGAAGTTGATACAATGGCAGGGGAGGTATAGGCTATTCCTCAGGTCGCAGTAGTACTAGTGCCAGAGGAAGAGAATGTAATCGGGAAAGGTTCATGGTGAGCGTTGTTACCTCTGAGCGATATCCCGCAAAAGATTGCAGTGTTAAAGGATCTCCTGGCATCGTAACGATGATACCCGGTATTTTGTTCCGTGCACTATCAAGCGGCAGAGTTTGTCCGCGATCTATGCGCTTCCAGTTAAGTAGCAGATATTGAAAGCAGGGCAGAAAGCTCTCAACGGTCTTTTCGTCTGTGCGATCTGCGATCCAGGCCTCGGAAAATTCGCTTAATCCTGCTTTTTGAATAAATGAGAGAAGCTCTGTTGTAATAACCTCTCTACCTTCTGGTGCTCTAGGTGGTATGAGGATTGAGCGACTCTGAAAAGTCTCATTTATTGGAAAATACAGCCCGGCAGTAAGTATTAACGAGAGTATAGGAGTTGCCCATCTGACCTGTTTTATACGAGAAAAGCACCAGAGGATCATTCGTCCTATAACGTATACCAACACAGGAACGATAATCAGA
This sequence comes from uncultured Bdellovibrionales bacterium, assembly GCA_964655155.1. Classification (GTDB taxonomy): domain Bacteria; phylum Bdellovibrionota_C; class UBA2361; order UBA2361; family OMII01; genus OMII01. The sequence goes on along the minus strand of CAZZLV010000112.1, from coordinate 5,559 downwards.
GCGCGGTAGAGAGCAAATGGCAGCTGCGGCCCGATCTTTCCATGTAGATTGGTCGCTGACCAGATAACCGGAAAACACCATGCGGTGAGAATCAGTGACACTAGACCCCCACGCAGGGAAAATGCAAATAACATCGCTAAAAATGTTGGAATTACTAGCGCAGTAGGTGTGAAAACGGCCTGTGACAAAGAGAATGAGTGCGCCAGTGCATCGGTGAAATTTAGCCACATCTCGGCCAGAGGAATCTGCTTAGGACGGAGTGCACGAGGGCGCACTACGTACAGTGCAATAAAAAACACAGTAGCGTTGATTAAAACAGCAGACACAAGCCAGGCTATATACCGGTCGCCCCGTACAAAGGCTCTTACGGCCCACAGCACAAGCATAAAAATGATTAGTGCTGCCAGCGCCAATCCGGATGTAAATGAGGCCGAGAGAAGTCCGATTGTCCAGGCAGCAACGAGAGCAGTAATCACCGTTGGCTCAGCGGCAAAGAGTAGCAGTGCGCCGATAGCCCACATCCCGAAATTGGCACTTGAGATCGCCATCTCAAAAGAGCGCAAGATCTGGCAGAACATCGGATAACTAAAGACGGCAGCTGCTGCGATACCCGCAACAGCAGAAGCTCCACGTTCTAAGCGGTGATAACGGCAAATACCAGCAAAGAGGAATAGAGCGCCGAGCAGAGCTGGATATGAGAACCCTGCCCTATACGACCACGGCGATACGCCAACTAATGCAGTCGGCAAGAGGTTTAGGATGATTGAGCGAGTTGGGTATGAGAGCCAAAATACAGATGTATATCCGTGGTCTGACTTCCTAAGTTGCTCATAGGTGTCATGCAGCTCAGATAATGATTCGGTGTTAAGAAACGCAAATGAGTCTATAAAAAAGAAACATGCGGGAATACCCGCCACCAGAGGTAGCAGCCCCCAGAATGCACCGCGGCGAAGATCTGCAGCTACTGCTGATATGTATCTCCAGCATAGAAATACTATCGAGAAAGTCCCAAGAGCAAACCAGATGTATGCAGCAACTTTTGCGAATGGGCCGCCGATAGTAAATGCAACAATCTCCAGCACTGACAGAGCAAGCAAAGTTACACAGCCTGCGAGCAAGCCGTTGGGCCGAGCCGCGCCTGATGCACTTTCATATGGTAGGGCAGGCGATCGAAACGTCATCATAAGAGCTCTACTAAAGATTTGGGAATTTTAGATAGTCATAAAAGTATGTCCACACCGATTGAAAACTAAAAAACACTACCGCGGCCCATAATGGCAAAAGAGATAGCCAGCGAAGTTTATTTGGAAGGACTCGAGCAATTAGATCCAGTGGCACGCAAGCGCCCAGAAGGATCATCAATATATCTGCAGGAACTCCCAGTAACATCCGGTTAGGAGTGATTCCGGTAGTAACTAACAGAGGTAGCCAAGAGAGCATAAACCATGCCGGTAAAATTAGGTATCTTTGGCTAGTTTTTGCATTAAATATGCAGGTTATTGCACCTAAAGCAAGAAAGCCAAAGATGTATGGTTTAATGACCAGCCAGCCGGTGTTCGTGTGCTCTACGAAATATCGGTGATTAAAGAAGCGGCGTCCTCCAAAGTAGAAGTTTTGGAGTTCAGCGAGTCGTTGCGGAATCATCTGCGATAGGAGTGAGCTTAAGCGGTGCTCCTCCTTGATTTTTTCTGATTCAAAACCCTCGGCTACAGTTTGATCGGTAATCAGAAATTGCTCGCCACGCGCAGAGATGAATACAAGCGCTTGTGATAATTGAGCGCCCTTGGTGAGCAGAGTGGCGAGAACAGCGAGCATTACTACAGTAGCACAGAGAGGGAGCACATTAGCTCGGCGAAATTCCTTAGAAAAAATGAACTTCCAAGCGATACCGAGTAGTCCGATTAGGCAGAAGTAGCGGATTGTAGAGTAGAAAAAAGGCATAAGAAACAAGGTGCATGCTAAGGGAATCCACGACTTTTTGTTGTTTTCAAATGCTACGGAAAATCCGAATAGAGTTGTCGCCAATAGCAGGGTTAATGTAGGGCCTATGTATCCGCCAGTTCTAGCGAAGCCGATTACGTGCTGATGTGCACCTAGAGCCAAACCAGCCAGGAAGGCCAGATCGGCTCTAAAAAACCGCCTCACTATCTCCGCCATAAATACTGGAGCTAGCGCAGTCAGAAGCACCGCTGGCAGTCGGTAGGCGAACAATTCCTTGCCGAAGATTGCAAAACTAGACTGTAGGAACAGAAACCAGAACGGGGCGTTCACAGATTGATTGCTGTCGTTAGGCTTCATACTCAGAACTTCGTTCTTAAGGTAGCTCCAGGTTGGTTGTATCTGCGGTAGGTAGAAGTCAACCCAGCTCTCGAATAACTCAAGGCGATTCGGCACGGAGTTGATCCAGAGCAGATAAACCGCAACAAATAAAACGTAGAGTGTGGTGTTCTCTATGGTGCGTCGCGAGAGTGAGGTAAATGAGTGGCGTAGTAATGGCATGGGCAGACCTCAAGATATTAACGCAAACAATGTTTGCAAGCATGAGTTGTAAGGCAGTTAAATCTAAATTCGGCAGTTGCGTGTCCTAAAACGGCGCATCTGGCTAAAATCACTGCGGCTTTTGAATTTTCAGTGCTTATCCTGCCAGTGCCAGGGTTGCGCCTCTGAAAAGTTCAGAATATCTCGTGCTTTTGAGCATCTGCACCATTTTGAGCCTCCTTAACTGTCGAATTTCGGTTAAAAGCTTAGTCCCGAAGACCAAATATCTGCAACCCATAAGATGCAGCGAAGCTCATGAGAGGGGCTTGCTGGCAAGGACTTTTGCAGATTGCTTTGGAGCACCCGGCCAGTATTTTGCACCAGAGTCACTGCGCTAGTCGTAGCAGAGTTCCTCAATTGTCATCTTCCGCCTGCGGTAATCAGCCGACTCAATCTCAAGCTGCAGTGGTAAGACAGAGTTGGTGCTAAAAAACTGTATCAAAACAGGATACCTGCCAGTCTCGGGAAACCTAATTTCTCTTTCTGATATAACGCGCCATTCATAATCGATCCAGCGCTCTACGAGTAGTTGGTCGCCGACAAGTAGTCTTACATTCCTCTGCCCAACCAAAAAGAAGCGATAACGGCCTGCTTTGGGAATTGAGATGTAACCTTTAAACGATGCGCCAAGGGGCTTTCCAGGAGCAGGAAAGGGTAGGCGATTTTCGCCGTACTCATGATGTGGCAGATCGGATTCTGGTGTGCCCACCGGTACTGAGAGAGCCGCATCCTCGTAATACGTGCGGATTAATCCCGCATTCTGGCACGCTAGCGAGGCCGGCGCTGGTTTTGCAACGGGAACGGTATTCCATGCGAGCGGGGCGCCATTGGCCATAACGGCGAAGGTGTTGCTTAGGTAAACGCTACTAAGTAGAAATGGCACGAAACAAAGGCTAGGTATACGGCTTGGGATAAGCGTGATACTGGCCATCAGAATGAGGGGAGTGGCGGCAGAGAAGACCAGATCCCAATCTATATACGGCCCGTAGTCGAATTCCCATCCTAGTAGGTACATCAGGGCTGCTACGAGATAGCACAAGCACCACAGATCTAGTCGGCGTGGTTTAAACCAGATTGTGATTAATTTAGTGAGTCCAAGCGGTGCCAAAAGACCTCCGGCAACGAGCATCGGAGAGAGGTACCGTCTCAGGTGCTCATAGGCAAAGATCTGATTGAGGTGCACGAACATCTGCCGGTTTCCCCCGCCGGTAACATTGCCGTGCATGCCACCACTAATAAAGTTCGGCTCGAAATAAAAGATGTAGGCGACCAGAGCGCCTAGAAGCCCGAAGTAGATCGTGCTGCCGATAACTCCCCGTGCTAGACGCAGTGTAAGTGATCCAGGTGGCAACATGTAGCCGATAACTAGAGCCGGGAAGAGAAAAGCAACTCGACCATGTATTGCGGTTGCGAGGGCTAGTGCTACGGCACATCCAGCTACGTTGAGTAGAGATGGATTAGCAAGAAAAGCAATAGTTGCAACGAGCCACAGCTGTTCTGCAGGCAGCGCTAGAGGGGGATTTTCAATATACCCGTAGCAGAGAAATGCCACGCCTGCTGAGAGAAACATTAACCTATGCAAGAGCCGTCGACTCGCAGAGAGCTCTGGAAAAAGACGCATCGAGGCCATCGCTACAAAAAGGCAGTAAAAGACACCACCAACACGCGAGCTCCAAGCGATCGCATCCTTTGCTCCTATATTATAAGGCGCGAGAAACTTAAAAAACCAATAGTGTGTCCATGTCGCTAGTGGCTCGCTCATGTGGTAGCGCGCTCCAACTCCATCTGTTACTTGACCAGCGTCACCAAGAGAGTCCCTAAAGGTCAAAATGAAGAAGGGAATTGAGTGTGTAACAGCGAAGATCCACGGCGAGTCATTCAAGCGCGCCCACCGTGGAAACAAGCTAAGTAGGCACAGAATCGAAAGAGGCGCACATGCCAAGAGGAACTCTGGCGACGTAAGGGTCGCCATAGCCAAGCCACCCTGCACAACGGGTGCATTTTGAAGCGGGATCCAGGAAAAGAGATAAAACAGAAAATCGTGCATAGCGCACCTAGCGAAGGCTCGTGATAGACAGAACACTAGCTTATAGTGAGTAAACACAAAAGCCGTGCTCTTGAATTGCAAGAGCTATAGTGATCTGCAAAAATCTATGCCAGTAAAACTGGCAAGGCTTTTGCCCTAAATCACTATAGGTTGTTGTTTTGATTCGCGTCCGCGAATCGACAGCGTTTTCCAAAAGCCGCTATATCGCTAAGGACTTTTGAAAAACGCTATAGAATTTCATTGCAAAAATCTGCCACTCCTTATTACGATGATTCAACTATAGATAAACCACTTACCCTAAATTCGGCGGTTATTGAAACCTTCATAAGTAGCGCAAAATATGGTTTATGATGGTTCAAATAATCGTGCCGCGGATGCCGCACAAAACAATAAGCAGAGGGCTGGGAGAATTCCGTAACTACTCACCGGTTTTAAACGTTGTGGTTCATACTTCATCTTTCAATATCGCTATTTCGTTGTTCATTCTTTCTTGTCATCCCCTGATCGAGGATGCAGTATTTTGGGTGAGTAGTTAATGTTTCCACCCCGCTTTGCTTCGCAAAGCCGCCCCTTAATAGGGGCTAACGCTACGGTCGAGGCGCTTGCTTAGTAGTTACAAAGTTTCTTTACTTTCGCAGCTCTCCGTTAGGTGGATAAAAATGGTGCAGCTGGCTTAAAGCACGAAGTATTTTGTGGGATTGTATAGTGTTTTCCAAAAGTTCGTAGCGATATAACGGCTCTTGGAAAACGCTATCGATTCGGGGACGCGAATCAAAACAACAACCTATAGTGATTTACGGCAAAAGCCTTACCAGTTTTAAATACACGGACTTTTACAAATTACTATAGCCTTGGCACCGTCAGGGTGAACACAGAAAATTCATTAACACTTTAGCACTTTGCCGAGATCACAATAAAAAACGGCTCTTCGTGGAATCGAGTGGGTAGAATTGGCGTTTCCGGACGTGAACATG
>CAZZLV010000111.1:0-8332 GCA_964655155.1 uncultured Bdellovibrionales bacterium | reverse complement strand
GCTTTTAGCCATCTGCACCATTTTCATACTCCTTAACTGCCGAATTTAGGATTATCCTAAATTCGGCAGTTTTGGCCGAGTTAACCTTGCAAATGTACCCGATACGGATTACCTTTACCGAAAGAGTTGATGGTTCACACCACACCTTGGGCTGCCAGATCTGCCGTACGCGCCTTTAGGGTTGGCGTACTCCTTCCTTGGCGGGGGCGGCGTTATCCCACAAAAGACACTTAGAGAAGATCAAAGCTGGCGAGTAGCCCCTGGGACAACTCTGTTTAGCGTGGTTGCTAATAGCCTTTCGAGGTTCAGGAATCACGTAGCCGGTGTATACATGTAACTGATACTGATAAAGCAAACTTATGACGAACAAAATTGAAGTTTTCTATTCTTTCCAGAGCCCCTACTCTTACCTGGCGATGGATCCACTCTATGATATTCAAGAGAAGTACAATGTGGAGCTCCTCTGGCAGCCGTTTTCGGCGCGTGCTTCAGGCAATCCAGTGCCGCAACAGGGAATACTTCCAGATAAGCTCTCATACCTCTTTGAGGACACTCGCCGCATCGCTGGCGATCGCGCCCTCGCTATCACTTACCCAGAGAACTGGCCAGAAGTTGAGTTTGATCCTGGGCGTATCACGCGTGGTGCATTGATCGCTAACGATTTGGGGGTGCTCCTTGAGTACAACATCAAGGTTTTCAACAAATGGTGGGGCCTCGGTGAGGACCCGAACCAAGATAGCTTTATGAACGAGCTCTGCGACGATCTAGATATCGATCTCGGAGATTTCTTGAGCAAGGTCTCGTCATCTGATACCCGCGAGCGCGTGAAAGGGATCTACAAGCGTGGCCGCAAGTTGGGAGTATTTGATACCCCAACTATCGTGTTCGAAGATGGAGAGCGTGTAGTGGGATATGACAAGTTGACGTATCTCGCACAACGACTAGACAAGATGGGGCTTCGCAAGAAGTAGCTCGGAGCTAGCTCTATAATCCTAAAAAGAGCAGTTAAGGTGGACTAAAATGGTGGACTAAAATGGTGCAGGTGGTTAAAAGAACGATGGATTTTGAATTTTCGGAGGCGCAACCCTGGCACCGTCAGGGTGAGCACTGAAAATTCAAAAGCCGTTGTGATTTTAGCCAGATGCGCCATTTTAGGGCCGGCAACTGCTTTTTTAGGATAATATTCTTTTGATATGGCCGCACGTCACGCATCGGGCCCAAGATTATTCCTGAGTGACGTGCGGCTTTGCTTTTCTAATCCACTCCCGCTACGAATAGAACTTAACAGATCTGAGGGCCACTATATTAGGGATGTCCTACGGCTTGAACTTGGCTCACAGATTGAGGTTGGTGATCCAGCAACCGGTACGATAGGGCTGGCCACCATTGAGTCCCTGAGAGACACAGTTACGGTAGCCATTACAGCCTGGGTTTGCGATAGTCCCCAGCAACAGCGTCAAATTATTATCCTCTGTGCTCTCTGCAAAGGTGAGAAGAACGAGCAGATTTGCGACTGGAGCACCGAGCTAGGGTGCGCTGAGATTCATTTCTGGCAATCACCGCGAAGCGTAGTGCGCCTGAAGAGCCCAAATGACCTCGAACACCGAACGCAACGACTGGCAAAAATAGCCACTGCTGCGGCACAACAGAGTAGACAGCCCAAACCTCCACTGGTAGCGGTACACCGATCCCTCGATGCAGCGCTCGGACACCTTTGCTCTCAAGCAAAGGTCGCTTATCTCTTCTGTTCACTAGCACCTGACTGCAAAAACTTAATTGATGTAGCTCGCCAGGGCGACGCAAAGATCCCAGCAGTAGTGATCATTGGCCCCGAAGGTGACATATCACCGCAGGAGTATACGCTCCTGACAACTCAAGTAGGCGCTATCCCCGTTTCACTAGGACCTGCAGTGCTGCGCTCAGAGCTTGCAGTCGTCACTGCTATAGCGCTTATTCGAGCGGCGCAGGAGTGAGGTGGATGTATAGCATTTTCGTAACTGCTCAGCACGTGCATCGACTGTAGCGTTACCCCTCATTAAGTGGCGGCTTTGCGGAGCAAAGCGGGGTGGAAACATTAACCCTAAATTCGGCAGTTAAGGAGAACGAAAATGGTGCAGATGGCTAAAAGCACCAAGGATTTTGAACTTTTCTTAAGGCTTGAACCCTGGCACCTTCAGGGTGAGCACCGAAAATTCAAAAGCCGCAGTGATTTTAGCCAGATCTGCCGTTTTCGGGGCCGCGACTGCCTAATTTAGGTTTAAGGTTCAACCACGCGCGGCACCCTCTGATTTAGCAATACGAGCAACTCATGCGGCGTGGTGTCAATAAGCGCGGCGAGCTCTTCAACGGTTATGCGCTCCTGTCCCTGTGAACCGATTAGAACCACCTCATCACCGTTGTAAGCTTCCCCCGTCGGCGAGATATCAACCATAAGTTGATCCATACAAACTCGACCAACGATAGGACACCGTATTCCTCCCACGAGTACATGCGCCTTGTTTGAAAGGCTTCTTAAGTAACCATCCCCATACCCTATGGGTACCGTGATTATCCGCGTGTCTTGTGGGGCGACCCAAGCATGGCCGTAACTAACCCCGGCGCCCTGCTTAACCACCTTAAAGAAGACTACCTGGCTCTTTAAGCTCAATACCGGTCGCAGATCGAGCACTCCATGAAGTGAGGCATGCGGAAGAACACCATATAGCGATAGTCCAGGGCGCACCATATCGAGATAGCTCTCAGGAAACGAGAGCGCGGCGGCTGAATTGGCGATATGACGCAGAAACGGCGCCTTAGCACGCGCTTCAAAGTAACTCAGCGCCGTTAAAAAACGCTCGAGCTGCAACTTGGCACAACTAAGGTCATCGCGGTGCACCTCGGCGAAGTGGGAATAAACACCAACGATATCACACCAATGCGAGGAGAGTGCAGCATCAAACAGCGATTGCGCCGAGTAGTAGTGCACACCTATGCGCTCCAATCCGGTATCTATCTTAAGGTGCACTCGAGCTCGCCGGCCGCAAGCAGCTGCGGCCGCCTCAATCTGCTCTAACTTACCTACAGATGATGCCGTTACATCGATCTGATTAGCTACGTACTCCCTAAGCTGTTCCTTGAGAAGCCCTCCAAACACTAGAATCGGGGTTATAATGCCCGCTCTGCGTAGCTCAAGCGCCTCTTCAATATAGGCGACCCCCAGCCCCTGAATCCCCTCCTCTTCCAGAATTTTGGAAACTGTCACCATGCCATGGCCATAGCCGTTGGCCTTAACGCTCGCCATAATCTTGGCCGGAGCTACAAGCGCACGAAGGGCGCGATAATTATCACGCAAAGCCTGAGTATCAACCTCGATGTGGGTCGGTCGCCTAGCAAAATTCTGAGAGTGTGGCTGATTCATCCGGTTTTCTATAGTTTAACCTAAATTCGGCAGTTAAGGCCGATGAAAATGGTGCAGATGCGCAAAAGCACGCAGTATTTTGAACTTTTTGGAAGCTTAAACCCTGGCACTTTTAGCCCGAATATTGCGCGAAAGTGCAATATTCGAGCGAGCGAGTGCAAGAAAGCACTTGCAAATTCCGAAGCGCAGCGCAGGAATTTGGAGCCGACAGTTTGTGTGGGCACTATGGGTCCCATACAAACTGTAGGTGATGAAGAAAGAGGCCATGCATGGCCATTTTCTGACCATTTTTCACGGCGAGCGCAGCGAGCTTCGTGAAAAATACGGATTAGGGTGAGCACCGAAAATTCAAAAGACAAAGTGGTCTTGCCCATTTTCAAGACCCGCAACTGCCGAATTTAGCTTTAATCGTTTTACCCCGCATAGTTTTTTATCTCGCCAGACACTTCCGGATTACTTTTTTTTTTCAACTACTCAGCACGTGCATCGACTGTAGCGTTAGCCCCTAGTAAGGCGCGGCGTTTGCGGAGCAACGCGGGGTGGAAACATTAACTACTCACCCAAAATACTGCATCCCCAATCAGGGGATGACAAGAAAAAATAGACAACCAAAAGGCAGTTTTCACGGGGGAATCATGAATAACGACTTCAAAAACCGCTGAGCAGTTACGTTACCTTTTTTTAAACGCGAGATAACTGCTATATTTTTTCGAGCTACACGCTTCTGAAACAAAATTGCAGGCATCTATTACTTACTATATCTGTGTGATTTTGGGCAGCTGCTCCCCTTAAACTTAAACAGGGAATCGCAGTTCTCTCTGTTTTTAAGAGGCCAAAAATGTGCGGAAGTTAGAGCAATAATTAAGTTTAAATTTATCTGCTCGCACATTTTTATCCTCTTTGAAACTTCCAGCGTTTCTAAGTAGATAGCGGAAGAACTGCGATACCCTGAACCTGAAAGAGGCATTTGTGGGTCTGGAAATGGCGCGCATGACTAAGTTCACGTTGTCTTTTGAATTGTCGGTACTCACCCTGACGGTGCCAGGGTTCAATCCCCAGAAAAATTCAAAATTCTTCGTGCTTTTGGCCATCCACACCATTCCCTCTCTCCTTAACTGCCGTTTTTAGGTTAAACTTTAGTTTCTGCGCTTTTTAGGCCAAAGAATTGTGAACGAAAAGACAACTCATAACACTGTTGATCACCTGCTGCGGAACTCAGGTACCCCTGCAGGCCAGGCAACAGGGCCTCAACTGAGCCGCCTTCAAAGTCCCAGAAGGGCTCCGGGTAAGATTGTTCTTATAGCTCTAACGCTAGCACTAGCAATCGTCGTTGCTATCGGTTTAGCTTTTGAGCTGCGCTCATCAAACCTACAGTCTCGGTACTTTACCAAAATAGCCCGGCAGGCGACTTTCACCCTAGAGGCCGGTGCCGCTAAGGAAACTTGGTATCCGACTCACGGCCCCTACGATGAGCGACTCGGATACACCCGTATTCCTAAGATAGTAGAAAACCTGCGCGCAAATGATTTCTCGGTATCCAAACAAGCTCGACAATCAGATCAGCTTCTGGCGATAGCCTCGAAGGGTCTCTACCCGCCGTACCCAGAAAAGACTAAAGCTGGCTTGACGATCCTCGATCGCAACAACATCACTATCTACTCATCGTACAGGCCGGAACGGATGTATGAATCCTTTGACGCGATACCGGCACTTATTATTAAATCTCTTCTGTTCATAGAGAATCGCGAGATCCTAAATCAATCTCACCCCTACAAGAACCCTGCTGTAGAGTGGGATCGTTTTACCCTTGCAATCCTCGAAAAGGCAAAACAAGTCATCTTCCCGAGTATCAATGCTCCCGGAGGCAGCACCATCGCCACACAACTTGAGAAGTATCGACACTCAAATGAAGGCAGAACTTCTGGCATCACCGATAAGTTGCGTCAGATGGGCTCAGCAAGCCTACGGGCCTACATGTATGGTCGCAACACCCTAGAAACTCGTCGCCTGATTACCATGCACTACATCAACTCAATACCACTTGCAGCACTGCGTGGATATGGTGAGGTCAATGGCCTTGGTGATGGCTTGTGGGCTTGGTACGGAGTTAATTTTGACGATGTAAATCACAAACTAAACAATCTGGCGAACCTTGCTGCTGGTGCCGATGCAACTCCGTATGCAGAAGCCTACAAGCAAGTGCTAAGCCTCTTTATCGCTCACCGTCGACCGAGCTTTTATCTCATCGCTGGCCTTAAAGAACTAAATGCGCTGACAAATGCGCACCTTGATCTCCTGGCTCATGAAGGCATCATCACAACATCTTTGCGCGACGCAGCAAAGAATATCACGCTGGAACTCCGTCGCGCTGCTCCTAAAACCCAATCGATCTCGTTTGTGCAAAGAAAAGCAGCTAATGCGATCCGTACAAGACTACTATCCCTACTTAAGTATCCACAGCTCTACGATCTGGATCAAGTCGACCTTACCGTAAAAAGCACCATGGATAACGACGCTAATGAACGAGTTACCGATATCCTTAGGCATATCACCGACGAAGAAAGTGTTAAGGAGTTAGGGCTTGGTGGCTCAAGGAACTTGGCCAAGGGAGACCCCTCTAAGGTGATCTATAGCCTAACTCTATTTGAGCGCGCTGGTAACGCCAACCTATTACGGGTGCAAACCGATAACTTTGATAATCCATTCAGCATCAACGAAGGCACACGTCTTGATCTCGGATCAACTGCAAAGCTGCGCACCATTACAACCTACCTGGTGATCGTTGGTGAAATGTACGATCGTTACGCTGGCAAAAGCAAAGCCGAACTACAACGAGTACTCGATAGTGACCTCGACCCGATCTCTGAGTTTGTGGCTAAGCTTTGTGCATTTAATTCACGCATCTCACTTGCTCAAGTTCTCGAGATGGCCCTTGATCGGCGTTATTCTGCTAGCCCCTATGAGAGCTTCTTCACCGGCGGCGGCCTGCACACCTTTGAAAACTTCAAGAAGGAGGACAACGGGGGTAAGCCAACTATAAGACAAGCGATTACGCACTCTATCAACCTCCCTTTTGTGCGCCTTATGCGCGACATATCTCGGCACTACCAGTGGAGACTCGGAGTCAAACTGGGCGGAGCAAAAACTGATCGCCAAAGCTCGCTGCGACAACATTTTCTGACCAAATTTGCTGATCAAGAGGGCAGCTACTTCACCCGACGTTTTTATGAAAAGTACCGAGATAAGCCGCGGCAAGAATTGCTAGCCGGATTAGTCTTAAGTACCCGCGCATCAGCGCGCCATGCAGCAGTAATGTTTCGTTATATACGACCGAGCGGTTCGCGTGATGAATTTGAGCAATTTCTGGCACAAACCTTACCACAAGCTCAAGTCGGATCGGAGACTCTCGAAAAATGGTATGCCGAATTCACGCCCGGCAAGTTTGATCTTAATGATCAAGCCTACCTGGCTCGCGTTCATCCTCTGGAGTTGTGGCTGGTCAAATACATGCAGGACACTCCAAACGTTGGAATAAACGAGATCCTCGCGGCCAGTAAAGAGGAGCGTCAACTAGTCTACAAATGGTTGTTTAAAACTCCTAACACCCGTGCACAGGACATTCGAATCAGATCACTTCTAGAGAACGAATCATTTAATGAGATCCATAAGCAGTGGCGCTCGATGGGGTATCCATTTAATTCAATGGTGCCCTCACTGGCATCGGCCCTGGGTAGTTCAGGTGATAGACCGATAGCGCTAGCTGAGCTGGTGGGGATAATTTTAAACGATGGCATGCGATATCCCCTTGTGCGCCTAGACGCCCTTCATTTTGCCTCAGAGACCCCATATGATGTGACGCTGGAACGCACCGCACAAGGCTCAGGTGAACGAGTGCTTAAGCCTGAAGTTGCTGATGCACTCAAGGGAGCCATGAGCATGGTCGTTTCAGCCGGTACGGCTCGCCGCGTCTATCAGGCGTTTAAGCGTTCTGACGGAGGGCACTACGTTATCGGCGGTAAAACAGGAACTGGCGATCACCGCCACGAAACCTATGGCCCCGGGGGGCAGGTTATCGCGTCTAGAGTCGTTAACCGCACTGCGACCTTCGCGTTTTACCTGGGAGATCGCTTCTTTGGAGTGATATCAGCCCACGTTCCGGGACCCGAGGCAGCGAACTTCGATTTTACCAGCGCCCTCGCAGCGCAGCTACTTAAAATCCTTGCTCCCTCGCTTCAACCGATGATTGAGCGCTCAGGAACCGCCCTCTCCCCCTTCCCGAACCGAGATCGACCGACTAAGGTTTCAGAAAAAGGGGTGAGCAAGGCCGCAGAATCTTCTTTGGAGCCGATCCAAAGCCCTTCTGAGCCCTCGAAACGGCCCAACTCAAGCAGAAGAGCGTTGGTTCTAGCCCCTCCGGCCTGATCCGTATTTTTCACCAAGTTATGGCGTTTTCCAAAAGTCCTTAGCGATATGACGGTTTTGTCAGGTGGTCTCGGAGCGTCAGCTTCCGAGGCCCCACCTGGGCATCTTGCTTATCCAGACAGCTGATAGCGTTTTTCAAAAGTCCTTAGTGATATAGCGGCTTTTGGAAAACTCTATCGATTCGCGGACGCGAATCAAAACAACAGCCTATAGTGATTTACGGCAAAAGACTTGCCAGTTTTACTGGCACTGACTTTTGCAGATCACTATAGGTTCAACTCAGTAAACCTCAAAGACGGTATTATTCAAATGATCAATGCCTAATCCCTCGTGTCCTTCGTGGTCTAAAAATACCCAGCGAAGCTCATAGGATAACGGTTCTTGGGAAACGCTCTACCTGAAACTCTTGTTATTATTAGCCACCCGTGATACCCATGACACTCTAGAGTTGGTAGTAGGCCCAGGTAGCTCAGTTGGTAGAGCAGCGGACTGAAAATCCGCGTGTCGCTGGTT
>CAZZLV010000110.1:0-8362 GCA_964655155.1 uncultured Bdellovibrionales bacterium | reverse complement strand
CTTTTAGCCACCTGCACCATTTTCGTTCTCCTTAACTGCCGAATTTAGGTTAATACTATGACCATGAGGATTGTAGGTTATAGAAGCTCTTGAATGTTCGTTTCCAACTGAGGCGGCACAATAGAGCCTCATCGATTAGGTCGCTAATTGCTATGACTCTACTGCGCGCGCCGCATTACTTAACCAAAAAGCCTCGCCAGCGATTGATACCCAAGGAGCAGAATCGCCTCAAAATTCGCTCAAGACCACGGCCTCGTCCGCGCCCACCCGAGAAGCAATCGATCTTCTACTAATCATTCCGGTCTAATCCGGCAATTTTTCAGGTGGCTAATTCGGTCTATTCCGGTATACAATCCAGCATGATGAACGTGGACACCATTCGTATCACCCCGGAATTGCTAGCTCTACTGTCGGAGCTCGACGAATTCAAGGGAGCTTGGCGCGCCTTGGGAACGCTCGCGCCCGAACGACTCAAGGCGCTCCGACAGGTCGCCACCATCGAAAGCATCGGCTCTTCCACCCGCATCGAGGGCAGCAAGCTGACCGACCGCGATGTCGAAAAATTGCTCGCCAACCTGGAAATCAAACTCTTCGGCAGCCGTGACGAGCAGGAAGTTGCCGGATATGCCGAGGTGATGGAGACCGTTTTCCAATCCTGGGCCGACATTCCCATCACCGAGAACCATATAAAACAGATCCACCGCGATTTGCTGCGCTATAGCGACAAGGACGAACGTCACAGGGGCGCATACAAAACACTTCGCAATGATGTCGGGGCCTTCGACGCCGATGGCAGAATGATAGGCGTCGTGTTTGAGACGGCGACGCCCTTCGACACGCCGCGCCGCATGGAAGAGCTTATCGCCTGGCTGAATGAGGCCCGCGAGCTGCGCCGCATTCATCCGCTGCTGATTGTCGCCGTCTTCATCGTTACCTTCCTGGAAATCCACCCTTTCCAGGACGGCAACGGGCGGCTGTCGCGGATTCTGACCACGCTCCTGCTTCTTCAGGCCGGTTATGTCTACGTCCCCTATTCCTCGCTTGAGAGCGTTATAGAAAACAGCAAGGAAGGCTACTATCTGGCCTTGCGTCAGACGCAGGGGACCATCCGCAGCGACGCCCCCGATTGGCAGCCTTGGCTCATGTTCTTCGCGCGCGCACTCCAACAGCAGAAGCGCCGCTTGGCCGCGAAGGTGGAGCGCGAAAAGACCGCGCTCTCTGACCTGCCAAAGCTGGCCGTGGACATTTTTGATTACGTCCGCGTGCATGGCCGCGTCACGACGCGCGACATGGTGCGCGAACATGGCGCAAGTCCCAACACGCTGAAAGCGACCTTCGCCTCTCTCGTCGCCAAGGGCCTCTTGGCGCGACACGGCGGCGGCCGTTCTACTTGGTACTCTCTACCTTAGGAGAAGGTTCGCATAACGTGCGAACCTTCTCCATCAAAAAAGCTCCCACTGAGCTTGGGCAAGAATTTCTGTCTACGAGCCGGGTTGCCCAATCCCTATAGTGATCTGCAAAAGTCCGTGCCAGTAAAACTGGCAAGGCTTTTGCCGTAAATCACTATAGATTGTTGTTTTGATTCGCATCCGCGAATCGATAGCGTTTTCCAAAAGCCGTTATATCGCTACGGACTTTTGAAAAACGCTATAAATCCGTAAACTCAAGGGATTCCGGCGATGCACAGGGTTCCCTATAACGCCCGGCAGAAACATCCCGCGGCGACGCTCCGGCTTGCCGGAGCCCCAGACACTCACGGTTATCCCAGTCTACTAAAGGATCGGTCTCTAACCTCAAAAATTCGCAGGCGCTTCCGACTTTCGATATACTCATATCCTGACCGGCATATACCATCAACGCGTGGCTTACGCAGAGCCCGCTGAAAAAACAAACGAGCGTAGCAGTGATCGGAGCACAAGCGATTCACACGCAGGCTCTGAGAGAGTTGAAAAGACAGAGAACCTGCGGAGGCTCGGCCTTGAGTAGCACTATCTATTCTTCTTCGCGGCGGTGGAAGATTCACTGCACAGTTGAGAGCAAAGCTCTAAGGATACCTCCGGAGCAGATTACTTCCATCGTACGTAACACTCTACGGCAGATCTCAAATGAGATAGCTCTAGTTCATGTCTGCGAAATTCACGTTATGGTGATTAATGATGCACGGATGCGCGAAATTAATTTTGAATATCGCAAAAAAGACAAACCAACCGATGTCTTGTCATTTCCACAATACACCCCCCTTGAGATCCGTGGCGAGACATTACCAGAGGAGTCAGCTGGAACGTACCTTGGGGATCTAGTCATATCGAGCGAAACTACCATTCGCCAAGCAAAACGCTTCAAGGTAACAATTAAAGCTGAGCTAACCCGTTTAATAGTCCACGGCATTCTGCACCTAATTGGGTATGATCATGAAGGTGTCTCCGCGCGCGAAGCCCAGGCGATGCGCCGCCGCGAACGATCTCTGCGCAAGCTTTTAAGTGATTAGCATTAGCAACTGTTGTAATCCTAAATTCGTATATGGGTCTGAAAATGGTGTGGCTGGCTAAAAGCGCCAAGGATTTTGAATTTTTGGGGATCACCCTGATGATGCCAGGGTTAAATCTAAAGTAACTACTCAGCATGTGCATCGACTGTAGCGTTAGCCCCTATTAAGGGGCGGCTTTACGGAGCAAAGCGGGGTGGAAACATTAACCTAAAAAGAGCGCGTTGAGACTATAGCTTTTCGTTATACAAAAGCAGTACTAGGCGGATTAGCGGTAGTATTCTATGACATGACAACCCTCTACCTCTACCACATCTCAACTACTTGCAAAAAAGCGGTCGTTTTTCCTAGTAATTGATTATTCAGCGAGTGTGGTTGCAAGTGGCAATTATGCAGTAAAGGTATCGCACGCCAGGCGAATGCGCCCTGAGTTCGACCATATCGTCTTGAGCAAGAAGCATCCACAAAACGTGCCGGAGCAAATTATGCGCTTATTTGTGATGTGCCACGAAACCAGGAGTTATCAGGTTGTGTGCTGCACAAAGGGCTAGTGGCAGATAACGAGAGGAGGCGATACTTATCAAGAGATATGGCACTCCCTTCACCGAAATAAGCCTGTCATATTGGCGGCGTTAATTGCACGAATGTCCTGGGGGAGAGGAAATGGCTCTACTGTGCGGCAGGCGATCAGCTTTTCGCGCACCTTGTTGCCTAAGATCCTTGCGACGTCCAGGAGAGATTTCATGTCTGATGAGCTTGGTATCTCACTCCACTTCGCCTCAATCAATTTTAACTCCCCTTTCCAATCAATGAGAAAATCGATCTCTCGTTGCGCGCTGTCACGATAGAACCATAGCGATGCCTCGAGAGCATACGCTTCACGCAGTTTGCGTAACTCTGAAAAAACAAAAGCCTCCCATATGGCTCCAATACCAGTGAATCTCGCTAGCGCTCCTTCCGGGACCCCGAGCAAGAAGCATAGAAGCCCAGTGTCATTAAAGTATAACTTAGGGCTCTTGGTGAGCCTTTTCGTCATATTAGCAAAATATGGCTCCAGGAGGGTAACCTGATTCGAGGCAGCTACTACAGATAACCACTGCGTAACGGTTTTTTCAGAAATTCCAACATCACGGCCAAGCTCTGTTTTGTTTAGCACTTGGCCATTACGCACGGCGCACGCTCGTAAAAAACGCTCAAAGTCGCGCAATGAAGTAATATTGATCAGTTGCCGCACATCTCGCTCAATGTACGTAGTCACGTAGCTGCGATAAAACTCAGAAGCTGAGATGCTGGGACGAGCCCAAAGTTCAGGAAACCATCCTCGTAAGAGTGTGGATACCCAAGCGGGTAACTCCTGCTCAGCGCGAATCTCTTCACAGGATAGCCCCTCAAGTTCAACAACACCGACTCGACCTGCGAGGCTATCGGATACCTCGCGCATCAACTCGAATTTTTGAGAGCCGGTAAGTATGAACCGACCGCAGGAATACCGATCGGCATCTATGGCGGCCTTAATGTGCCTAAAGAGCTGTGGTGCGTACTGCACCTCGTCTATTAAAAGCGGCCCAACGTCTCGACCTAAGAAGAGGTCCGGCTCTAGTTCGGCTCGGCTAGCTTCAGATGGTAGGTCAAGTGAAACATACCGATGTGCGGGGAATAGACTGCGAAGCAGTGTAGTTTTCCCCACCTGCCGAGATCCGGTAACGACTACAGCCGGAAAGGTCTTGGCAAGTGCTTTGATTCGTGTCCCGAGAGATCTTTTATATTCCATGATTTCAGCATCTTGGCAATTACGGTAGTCACACTACTAGAATTACTGGAAGTAAGAAAGGATGAATTGATGTTTCCGGTATTTAACCTAAATTCGGCAGTTAAGGAGCACGAAAATGGTGCAGATGGCTAAAAGCACACAGGATTTTGAACGTTTCGGAGGCTTGAACCCTGGCACCGTCAGGGTGAGCACCGAAAATTCAAAAGCCGCAGTGATTTTAGTCAGATGCGCCGTTTTCGGGCCCACAACTGCCGAATTTAGGATAATAGCTTAGCGCGGGACAGGTGTTATACTTCCGCCTAGTAGTGCGTAATTACCGACATAATCTAAAATGTTGACACAACCAGCAGGGCCAAATCAGATCGCCTGTGGAGTGCAATCATGCCTGCACAGTCTGATGACAGAGCCTTCCCTCAGCGCTGAGGGGCTCTTAGCTACTTTAGAGCACCTTCGAGACGTCGTGCCGGGCACAGATCCGATCTTTAGTGGGTTTAGCAAGGCACTTGAAGCTTCAATTGCTAGTATGGAGATCCCGTGGGCGGATCAGCAACTTATTCAGTGGGCCTCATGGAGTGGTCGGTCTGCTTGGCTACTCGCGGAGTTAGAGCTTGTTTTAGCTGCTGGCTCAGGAAGTCAAGAAGAGCCAGGACCAGAACTAGTGGCGATGCGGCAACGCTATCAGGCGAGTGCGGACGGTTGGCCGCTTGATAATAGATTAAACACATACAGTGCTCACGCTCAATTCATACATCAAAGGGCAGCCCAACGACTGGCAATTCACAGAATTTCGGATTGGGCAGATCAAGGAACTTCGGGAATGCCTTTGATGGATCAGGTAACCCTAGACCTGCTTATTGCTGACACAACGCCTGACAAAGACCTACAAAGAGAATTGCTGGGAATCAGCCAACAGATGGTCGATCAACCTAGAGCTAATATAGTGCAGGCAGTGAAGCTAGCGCTAATTACTAAAGACCCGTCTCTGCAGTATCAGGCTGTTTGCAATTTGGAGCAATATGCTGCGGCCAGTGTGTTCGCGGACACCAGCGTCCGAATAATGACTACACGCTCGGGTATACCGATGGAAATAGAGCAAAAGATAGATTCGTTCGTTGCTACCTGGAGTAGCAGGTCTCCGCACTTCTGCATTCTTCCAGCCACTGACATTAAGGCGACTTTAAATCGCCAGGGAACTGTACTTGCAACCGTTTCGTTTAAGGATGAACTACGGGTAGTGGCTCAGCTCATTCCTGAATCTTCTTTCTACCCGGAAACGCAAGAGCGACTATCGCGCACAGGCTCGGCACATATTAATTTCGCGCATGGAACCCTCGCTTGGAAATACTACGTAGTGACTAACCCTACTAAATCATCGGATCCTCTGGCGTCTGATGTTGATTGGCTCAAATTTAGCGATGAAGTTCTAAAGGACTGTGCGATTGTACTTTATGGCGCAGAGGTCATCCTTGGGATTTTTGACACCCAAAATCCTTCCTGCCAGCGCCACCAAGATTTAGGGTGGCGGCAAGCTGTGCCAGGAACATCGTGCACGTCTATTACGCAAGAGCCTCGAGTAATCATGGGGACCTCTGTAATCGGCTAAAAAACAATCGCCCTAGCGCCGTAACTACCGGGCGGTGGGGCTTCAGAATAGCCCCAACTTGCGCGTCGCAGATTTCGATCGAGGTCATAAGAGTGGGGTCAGCGGCTCTAGCTAAAAAAGCGTACAACGCCTCTAGCGGAAGGTGGTCTTTAAAAAAAAGATTAACAATCCGTGGACGCCGCGCCTTACTTAGTTCTGCCGCAGCGACCAAATCGCTGCCTTGATAGAGGCCGTAAAGGTTATTCCTCAGGCTGAAAAGCTCTGCCGGAATCGTCAAACTCAGCGGACTCGAAAGATAGAACGCGGCGGTTGCGTGCCGCGCCTGTGTGATTACGCTCTCGTCCACCAGGGTTTCAATTGTAAGCTTCTTGTCGTCTAGATGATACACCGAGGCGGCACCGCGCATCCACCGATCCAACAGTTCAACTTGCTGGGTGGTAACACTTTTCCAGACCGAGAAGCGCCGCGCAGTCCTAGTTTCAATGCTTGAAATTTGGCGGTAGCCAGCTTTTGTTGAACTAAGGTAAGTTGCGCGCCTATCTTTTTTATCAGCAACCCTCGCAATAAAGCCGCGCCTCTCAAGCTCCGCTAGAGCTATAGCCATTGTTGATTTGTGCACACCTTGATAGAGAGCGAGCTCCGTTGGTCTATATGAACATGGATTCTCGGCGACACTGAGAAGCGTTTGCCACTCAAGTGTACTTAATTCAGAACCCAAAGCTCGGCGACCGAGCAGGCCAAATGCGCGGGTCATACGCCGAATTCCGGGGCGGAATTGATGATCCTTACTTCGTCTCGCAGTGTCTCCTGCTCTCAGCGCATCGGATAGTTGATGGAACGCCTCTGACAACTCACACAGCTCCACGTCTTTCATTCCAGATGCGCGGTCGAATTGATTAAGACGTGCATTACTTCGGTCATCTAATGCATTGAGCAACGACTGCCCTGTCCTAGTCAACGTAAGTACACGCGCTCGTTTGTCGGTAGCATCAGGCATGCTGACTACGAGCCTAGAGCGAATTAATGAGGCCACTATCTTGGAAACCACGCTCTGTTCGAGGCCGATCAAGGCCACCAGCGAAGCTAGCTGCAGAGAAGTCTTCGCTCCTATCTCTACCAGGCAATGCGAAGCAGCCAGAGATAGATCAAGGTCGTTCGGTCTATCCAGAAACCGATTATAACGGGGAAACTCCCTTATAGACTGATGAAAACGGATATGAAGCTCGTGTTTCGCTCGCCGAATCGCCATGAAGTCGAAAGCTAACCCATTAAAGTCGCACGGTAAATAGACACTCTAGCTTCTTTTTCGGACGATTTACTCTCGACTAGATGTGCAGGCTTAGTGAAAAGCTACGTATTGGCAACCACTAGCGCAGGTATTCATTTAGAAACTTTGCTCCTCTAAGCTTGATCAGATAGTAAAAAACCTCGCCTGTGACGTTGGAATCACTGCGTTCTGGAAACATCGCTCCCCAACCGCGCCTCTTCTGATAGCCTCGGGTGATGCGGGCAATACTTGAAATCAGATCATCAGTCTCCATCCAGTTTGCCAGCTCCCTGAACTGCACCTCCATCTTGTCGCACCACAGTTGAGGCTGGCGCGGTGGCTTGAACAGATGAAAAACCAGGTTATGTATAATTACTAGCTCAATGCTGAGCGCCCACTGAGCGCCGAAGGATCCGCGTACATACCAGCCAGCAGGAGCATCATCCACTGCTTCATAATATTCGTTGGCACAGTTTTCCGCTTCTACAACTAGGTATCCAGGCCTTGTGTAGTATGCCAGCGCCGGACCGATCTCCCTCTCAACGGCCGCCAAACCACCATAAACCGCGAAATCAATATCCTTGACCTGAACCTGGCGCAGAGTGTTACTAAAACTGTCTCGCAATCGATGTGCAAAAGCGATAGATTGCGCTGCCGGTTGCGTGGGCAAAGATTCGATACATTCATAGATCTCATCAGCATGCGAAAAGAACAAAAGAGCCGCCGACCCTGTTAGGAAACAGGTCGGGCTTGACCTTGCCATTCTAAAAACATCTTTCGAATGCTGGACTAACCGCTCTTTATTGTCCACACGCCTACCGTCTGATAAAGCAGATAATACCGTAGAAGCCCTGCCACGATTACACCGCCACCTGCTGTCGCACTTCGGGAAAGAGCAGCAGATTTAACTCCATGTTCAAAGAATCCATCAATTAGAGGGCAGTAGCCATACGGAGTAGTAAATAAGCCTACCACCTTATATTTAGTTTTGCGGAGAGATATTTATCGTATTCGTATCCAGATGCAGAGCTGCCGCCCGACCGAACAGATCTTTCAATGAACCTGTTCTTCACCGTTAGCTGTTCAAACGAGGCAAAATAACTGGCAATAAAGGGAAATAAAAGCAGTCTTGAATATCTTTGCCGATCCCAGATATCGGGAGTCACTAAGCTTTCTTGGCAAAAGTAGCTGAACAGCTCTTGAGATACTTCGAAAGACGAGTCTAAAGTGCCAATC